>CANNKP010000067.1 GCA_947505255.1 Flavobacteriales bacterium | reverse complement strand
GCGACTAAAAAAGAGGTATCAGTAGCGGACAAATTGGACGCTCTATATGAATTACAAAAAATTGATTCTGAGATAGATAGAATCAGAACTATCCGTGGTGAATTGCCATTGGAAGTGCAAGATTTAGAGGATGAGTTGGAAGGCTTAGAAACTCGTATTGCTAAAATTCAAGAAGAAATTAAAGAGGTGGACACTGAAATCGTCGATCGTAAAAATGCGACGAAAGATTCAGAGACTGCAATAGCAAAGTACAAAGAGCAACAAAATAACGTTCGTAACAACCGTGAATTTGAATCGCTTGCAAAAGAAATCGAATTCCAAGAGTTGGAGATTAAATTGCACGAAAAGAAGAGCAAAGAGGCGAAGTTTAAAAGTGTTAGTAAAAAGGAAATGTTCGAAGAAGCGAAGGAACGTTTAGAATTCCGTAAAGGTGATTTGAAAACGAAACAAGCTGAATTAGAAGAGATCGTTGGTGAAACACGTAAGGACGAAGAAACGTTGTTGAAAAAATCAGAAGACGCTAAAAAGAAAATTGATGATCGTTTAGTTTTTGCATATAATCGTTTGAGAGAAAATGCAAAAAATGGTTTGTCTGTTGTTCCAGTTGATAGAGATGCTTGTGGAGGATGTTTTAATAAAATACCACCACAACGTCAATTAGATATTCAAGCAAAAAAGAAAGTGTTGGTTTGTGAGCATTGTGGACGTATCTTAGTTCCTAGCGAAGAAGAAGCATAATAAAAACTACGGATTATATCCGACATAATTTTGATTTAGGGCGGATTAATTCCGCCCTAACTTTTTTAAAGAAGATACTTAAAATGAATTGCGAATTGACATACCTATGTGACCTATGTTTCTATGTGTTTCAAATTGAATAACAAATTGTCATTCCACCTGTGAGACCTATTTTCCACTTCGGCAAGCTCAATGCATCGCTATGTGGTAAATAAAGAGTGATGAGTGCAAAACGATGAGTTGAAAATTGATAGTTAATAAATTATTTTTATGTAGTTTAATTACCAATCACAATATGTCATTTCGCCTATGTTTACTATGTTTCTATGTGGTAAATAAAGAGTGGTGAGTGCAAAACGATGAGTTTAAACATAATACGCCTAAAGGCACAATAATAAAAAAATGAAATTCAGTGATTACCATATTTCACCTTTAATCAAACAGCAATTGGAAGTTATGGGCTTTAATAAGCCAACTGACATTCAATTTAAATCGATTAAGCATATTCTTGAAGGTGAAGATGTTATGGCTGTGGCTCAAACTGGAACAGGAAAAACTGCTGCATTTGCAATCCCAATTATTGATAAATTAGAAAATAGAAACCGGAAAGGTTATAAAGGTGTGCGCTGCATCGTTATGGTTCCGACTCGTGAACTTGCAAAGCAGATTTCAGGTGTTTTTAATGAAATAGGAAAAAGAACTTCTGTTAAAACATTTGGCCTATATGGTGGAGTAGAACAAGAACAGCAAATTAGAACGTTGAATAACGGTTTAGATGTCATTGTTACAACACCCGGAAGAATGTTTGATTTGATCTCACAAGGACATTTGGATATTTCAAAACTCGAGTTTTTAGTATTAGATGAAGCTGATTTAATGCTTGATTTGGGATTCATGAAAGATATTCAAGATGTATTAAAGCACATTCCTAAAAAGCGTCAAACGCTGTTCTTTTCTGCAACAATTTCCAAGAAAATTAAATCTCTTGCTTATGAAGTGGTAAGCAATGCGATTCGTATTCAAGTATCACCCAAAAATCCTGTTGCTAAAAATATTGATCATGCAGTTGCTTTTGTAGACATGGACGATAAGCGTTTCTTTTTAGAAAATATCCTAAAAGAATACGAAGACAAGAAATTTATTGTTTTTGCTCGAACTAAAGTGCGTGTTGAAAGAGTTCATGCCGCGATGGAAAGAGTTGGTGTTAAGGCCGAAATTTTACATGGTGGAATTGAACAAAAAGACCGTTTTGCAATCTTAGATCGTTTCCGTTCTGATGCCAACAACGTATTAATTACAACCGATGTTGCAGCGCGTGGAATTGATATCCCAACCATGGATTATGTGATCAATTACGATTTACCTGATGATGCGGAAAACTATGTTCACCGTTGCGGTAGAACTGGCCGCGGAAATAAAAGAGGGCAAGCATTATCGTTTTGCAGTGAAGCAGAAAAAGAATTATTAGAAGCAATTGAAGCCTATACGGGCGAAGAAATTGAGCAATATACAATCACAAAAGACGAATATCTAGACATTCTGAACGACAGTGATGACGGAAGTAATAATTGGAAAAAACTCCTAGATCAGTCAAACAAAGAAGACGGAACAGAGGACGAGTGGTGATTTTTCTGAAAAATAAGCAGTAAAAAGCACGATTTCCTAGAACTAATTTACTTTTTTCTGCTACCTTTTGTTTGAAGCTATTTTAATAACGTTTTTCTATTGTGCCATCACTATATTGAATAATTTTAATTCCACTATATTCTAGAGTGACATTTTCTCCTAAGAAATTATGAATAGCAATGATTTGTCTATTTACATTTCTGTTATCAGCTGAAATAATTTCCGAATATTGAAATTTCCCATCATAATCAGTTTGTTTTAAACGGTAATAATTGATAATTGGAAGAACATCAAAATCAAGAGTATTATATTTCTTTTGTTCTTGTGATGTACCAGCTCCTTGAATCGTTTCTATTACTTGCCAATTATCACCATCGCTGCTTTTTTCTAGTGTGAAATAGTCATTGTTTTTTTCCGAAGCGACTTCCCAAAGAAGCATGTTGGCATTATTATATTTTTTTGTTATAAATGATATTAATTCAATAGGAAGCGCTTGAAGATTTGATCCAGTTAATGTATAATAACATTGAGCATCTGCATTTCCATCCATTGCCAAATAGAATTTTTCTAAACCCGTAAATGTTCCTGAAGGTGGGGTGATTGTTGCTGTAAATCCAGTTGCACCAATTCCACTCCATGTTAATACATTTCCTCCCGCCGTTGAAGCTTGTATTGAAGGGTCTTGTCCTGGTGAACAAGATGATCCGTTAGAAACACATCCTTCATTTACAAGAGCTCCGCAAGCTCCAGAAAAAATACCGAATTGATAGGAACAATCGCCACCTGTGCAATTGATTCCAGATCCATTTATTGTAAAAGATGCAGATCCAGCTGTTGGTGACCAATTTACCCATTGAGTGCTTTCTAATGTGCCTGCACAATACTGAGTTGCAGAACCATCCAAGGATGGGTTTGAAGGAGTGTCATCAAGAGTTCCATTAAATGCGCAATCTCCTCCATTAAAAAATGATGTAGGAGAAGGTCCTAAATTTAAGGCTCCAGTGCATTCATTCGAAGCGGCTTCTGGCACGTTTGCATTGTAACAGATATCTAAGGTTGCACCGGCAACAGTTGCGCCATAAAGTTCTAAAATATAGGTTGACCCAACAGTTGTTTGAAAAGATCCAATTGAATTTATTCCAGAAACCGTAAAATCTTGCTGATCTACAATATTTCCAATGCATTCAGAGATTTGTGCCACGCAGGTAGAACTATATATTATATATCCAAAATCTGTTCCATTTGGTGCTAAATTGAAATCAGGATTAATTTGGAATTGGGGACATGAACCAGCGACAAATTTTATAAAAACGGCTGGTCCTGCTGGTCCTGTGCAAGTCTCATTTGCTAAACCTATTAAAGTCTGATTGTTTAAACATCCCCCATCTGTCAATGTGCCACCTAAAGCGGCATTCGCACAAGTTGTACTTTGACCGTAAGTTATAGATACAAAACCAACGAACACGATTAGTAATTTCGTTTTCATTTACAAATTTTTAAGTTAGACATTTAAATCAGTAGCAAATGTATTTCACTTAACAAGAAATAATTTTGATTTAGGTTATCCTAAAAAATGATAAATATCACGTCCAATTTTAAAAATAAAATTAAAACACGATAAGAAATGAAGGCGTTTAGAACAATGCCTTTCTTAAATTAGAAATTTATAGGGAAAACTAAATTATTTTCTTAAAAATAACGGAGACAATAGAATTTATAGAAACAAAAAAATCGCAGTAATAGACAAAAACGGTAGAATCGTGTTTTACAATATATTGACTTCTCTTTCCAACGTTACGCCGAATTTCTCTTCAATATCTTTAATAATTCGTGAAGATAAGCGGTGAATTTCTTTTCCTGTTGCACCGCCATAATTGACTAAAACCAGTGCTTGCAATTTGTGAACACCGTATTGACTATACATTTTGCCTTTCCAACCTGCTTGCTCAATTAACCAACCTGCAGGTAATTTACGTTTACCTGGTTCAGCTGCAAAATTTGGAATTGTAGGATATGTTTTTAAAATCTCATCCAATACTTTTTGATCAACTACTGGATTCTTAAAGAAACTACCAGCATTTCCCATTTCTTTTGGATCTGGTAATTTAGATTTGCGAATTGCAATTACAGCCTTACTAATATCCTTTATTGTAGGTTTCGTAACACTCATTTTCATCAATTCACTTTCTATTGCTCCATAACTTGTATTCAAATTCGGTTTTTTAGAAAGTTTAAAGGAAACAGATAATATGACATATTGACCTTTCAATTTGTTTTTGAAAACACTTTCTCTGTATCCAAATTCACATGCTTTATTATCGAAAGAATGAATTTCTCCACTTGGAATATGGTAAGCCTCTAATTCAAGAAAAACATCTTTTATCTCAACACCATAAGCGCCTATATTTTGCATTGGACTTGCACCAACGCTTCCTGGAATTAAACTAAGATTTTCAATCCCTGCAAAATTATGTTTGATACATTTGTTTACAAAATCATCCCAAACTTCTCCAGCTCCAGCTTTTACAATGGCTGAGTCAGACGTTTCTTCAATAATTTCAAAACCTTTTATTTCATTGCGTAAAACTGCACCATCAAAATCTTGTGTGAACAATAGATTACTACCCCCACCTAATATTAGTAGCTCGTCTCCTGCGAATTTTGTTAGTAAATTTTTTAATTCATCTACGTTTGCAAATCGGGAAAAATGTTTTGCGTGAACTGAAATGCCGAATGTGTTGTAAGGTTTTAAATCGATATTGTTGAATGCCATGTTGCAAAATTAGCTAATATTTGCTTAACATACGGTATATGGCGTATTGAGTTACCTTTTTTCTTGAATTTTTGTGCTTTTTTATCATCCTTTTTTTCTTTATCGTATTTTTACACTATGCAATTCAAAAAAGTCAGCTTAGAAGAAATCAATTCCTTTAATGAAAACACCATGATGGGATTTTTAGGAATTGAATGTGTGGAAATTGGTTCAGATTATATTGTTTCAACCATGCCTGTAGATCATAGAACGCATCAACCCATGGGATTGCTTCATGGCGGAGCGAGTGTGGCTTTAATTGAGAGTGTTGGTTCTATGGGTTCAACACTACTCTTAGATCTTTCAAAAGAATATCCTGTTGGCTTGGAAGTGAATGCTAATCATGTTGGGTCAATAAAATCTGGAAAAGTAAAAGCTATTGGTAAAATTGTCCATGCCGGAAGAAGCACGCATTTATGGCAAGTTGATGTTTTTGATGTAGAAACAAATAAATTGATTTGCACAGGAAGATTAACAATCATGGTTATTCAACGGGTTTAACTTGGCTGATATTTTAAAATATAGAATACCAGGGGAATCAATTGTTGAGAAAATCGGCACATTTAGTATTGATTTTGAGAAGAAAGAACCAAATGGTTTTGTTGTAGGTGATTTTATTTCAGATGCGCTATACATTTTTCAAGAAGGAATAGGTGAAGGAGAATTGTCTTTTCTATCTGAAGAACCTTATATCATCTCGAAAGAAGAATATTTAAAAGATGCAGATACAGTTTTAGCCACTTTCGATTCAACTGAACTTCAAAAAGTTGTCTTGTCGCGCATTAAGAAAGTTCATTTTGACGAAGCTAAGTCGGTAATGTTTTTTAATGAACTTGTAAAAACCTATCCAAATGCATTTGTCTATTTAATTTCAAGTAGATTATTTGGTACATGGATTGGTGCAACGCCTGAAATACTTTTAGTTACAGCACTACATTCTGGTTTTACAATGTCACTTGCCGGAACGAAAAAAGCAGATGATACTTCTGAATGGGAATCAAAGGAAAAAGAAGAACAACAATTTGTTACAGATTTCATTCAAAATCGACTGATTAAAAATAGGTATGAAAATGTTGAATTGAGTGGGCCATTTGAAGTTGTGGCTGGTCCCGTAAAACATTTAAGAACTGATATATCATTTGATTTTGATGGCGAAAATGCCCTAAAAACAATTCGGACTTTACATCCAACACCTGCTGTTAGTGGCCTTCCTCAGAAGGACGCTATTAGTCTTATTCTAGAAACAGAGAAACACGAAAGACTTTTTTATTCTGGTTTCATTGGAATAATGGGTCAGCATAAAAACCAGCTGTATGTGAATTTAAGATGCTGTCAAATTCAAAAAGGTGCTGCATATTTGTATTTAGGAGGGGGATATACCAAAGATTCTATTCCAGAATTAGAATGGCAAGAAACAGAAAATAAAAGCAAAACCTTATTAAACATTCTACAAAAACTGTAGCTTTGGATTCAAATGATTTCAAGTAATAAAATAGGTGTTCAATTAATTGTCGAAGAATGTGTCGCTCATGGCATGAAACACGTTGTCTGTTCTCCAGGTTCACGCAATGCACCTTTCGTAATAGCTTTTGACGAACACCCCGAAATAAATTGTTATGTCGTTCATGATGAGAGAAGTGCTGCTTTTTTCGCAATGGGAATGGCACAGCAATTAAACGAACCAGTCGGAATTGTGTGTACTTCTGGATCAGCAAGTTTAAATTATTATCCAGCAATAGCTGAAGCGTATTATCAATGCATTCCTTTAGTCATAATTACAGCGGATCGACCTATAGAGTGGGTTAATCAAGGCGACGGACAAACAATTGTTCAAAAAGATGTTTTTAAAAATCACATTCGATACAGTTGTCAGTTTTCAGAGAAAATCAATTCGGAGGACGAAAAATGGTACGTGCAAAGAGAAATTGCGATTGCTTTTTCTGAAGGGAATTCAATTTGGAAAGGCCCAATTCATTTTAATGTAGCATTGAACGAACCTCTTTATGGAACAACTGAAATTGAATTCAGTCATACTAGGAAAATTGAACTTGTTCATGGCTTTTTTCAATTGAATTCAACAAACGCTTTAGAACTTACAAAGGCACTCAATTTGACTAAAATAATGGTTATTTGTGGTCAGTTGAATCCAGATAAAGTATTATTGGAGCAATTAAAACTTTTCGCTGAAGATACTGCTGTAGTTGTATTGGTAGAAAATACGTCCAACTTAGTGGATATGCGTTTTATTCATTGTATTGACCGATCACTGAATAGTATATCGGAAGAAGAATTGAAAGATTTTGCTCCAGAGTTATTAATTACCATCGGTGGAGCAGTTGTATCGAAAAAAATCAAAGCATACTTGCGTAAATACAGTCCGAAGGAACATTGGAAAGTTGGGCATGAGTTTCCATACATGGATACATATCAATGCCTCACAAAATCATTTCAAACAGATGCGACTTCCTTTTTCAGAGAAATTAATACATTAAATCACGAAAAAAACACTTCGAATTACGGCTCTGATTGGAAGCAAAGAGATTTTATTGTGCAAGATAAGATGGCTGATTTCTTTAGCCAAGTTGAATTCTCAGATCTCAAAGCGTTTGAAACAATTTTGGATTACCTACCAGAAATGTCGCATTTACACATGGCAAATAGTTCTGTTGTGCGCTATTGTCAATTGTTTGATCCAATTAAATCAATTCAATATTGGAGCAATAGAGGTACAAGTGGAATTGATGGAAGTTCAAGTACTGCTTTTGGCGCATCAATTATTAAGAAGGACGATTTACATTTGTTGATAACGGGAGATGTTTCTTTTCTGTATGATAGCAATGCTTTTTGGAATCAATATTTACAACCAAATCTTAGAATTGTATTAATCAATAATGGAGGAGGAGGAATCTTTAAAATTATTCCTGGACCTGCATCTTCCAATCAATTGGAAAAGTATTTTGAAGCAAAACATTCCATCGATGCAGCAAGTATTTCTAAAGCTTTCAATTTGGAATACTTTTTTGCGGATTCAACGCAATTAATTGAAGATCAAATGGAAGCTTTTTTTAGTTACAATGAAAATGGTCGACCGAAATTATTGGAGATAAATACAACAGCAATTGATAATCATAATAAATTGGAAGAATTTTTCCAATGGATGAAATAAAACTGTGAATAAACTTTAATTTTACATAAAAAAAATGATAGATTTTTCAATATTATTTTCCTGGGATGCTTTAGTATATTTAGTAATCCTTTCGCTTTTAGAAATAGTTTTAGGGATTGATAATATTATTTTTATCAGTATCGTTACAGATAAATTACCGAAAGAAAAGAAACGTAAAGCTCGGAATATTGGGTTGCTTCTTGCACTGGTTGTAAGACTTGTTTTATTGAGTGTTGTAGCTTGGATTATGGGAATGACAAAAGCATTTTTTCCAGATGCACCATACGAATGGCTTAAGGAATTTTCAGGTCAAAGTATTGTTTTGTTAGTAGGTGGATTGTTCCTGATTTATAAAAGTACACTTGAAATGCATAGCAGTGTGAAAGGTCATGAAGAAGTTCACGCACCTAAAAAAGGAGGGTTAAGAGCCGTAATTGTTCAAATTGTGTTGATTGATATCGTATTTAGTTTCGATTCAATTATCACTGCGATTGGTATGACGAATGGAATTAAGTCAGAAATTGGAGGTAATCCAATTGCAATTATATATGTCGCTGTAATCATTTCAATGATTGTAATGTTAATTTTCGCAAAGCAAATCAGTGATTTCATCAATAATCGTCCGACGATTAAAATGATCGCTTTAAGTTTCCTTGTTACGATTGGCGTTATCTTGGTTGCTGAAGCATTTGGACAACATGTTCCAAAAGGTTATATCTATTTCGCAATGGTATTTTCGCTAATTGTTGAATTTCTGAATATTAGAATGCGCAAAAACAAAGGTCTGGAATAATGACTGAAGCTGAAGCTCGAATTTTTCTGGGACTTGAAAACGGTGATGATCCGCAAGAAGCTTTAGAAGAACAACTATTTCAATTTAAACAGTTTTTCACGAGTCGACCAATTATTCAGTCTACGTTTAAATCAAAGCTTGAAAAATTGAAAAAGCTCGAGGAAGCATCTAAATTTTTTAAGTTGGCGCAAAGTGATTCACCTGTTTTTGAAACGGAAACAGTTGGTCATTTTGAAAACATTTTGGAAGCATTTCAGTGTTATCAGATTCTCAAAAGTATTTTATTTCAACGAATTCAAATTGTTCATTCTCCTTTAGAATTGCAAGAATGTGTGGAAGATTTATTGCGATTAAACAGTGATTATATCAAATTATGGCCGAATACAAATTTAGAAGCGGCTGCTGTCATTTTGTCAAAAGAAGCAGATCCAATGGAACTTTTAGCTGACATCAAAAGGTTGAATGAGATTGGAATTGTGACATTTGACGATTTGGCAAAAGAATTGACAGAACCAAACAGTATTTTAAGAAAAGAGTCGATGCGCTTTTTTATGTTAAATCAAAAAGAAAATAATGGATGAGGTTTTAGTAAATTTGAAAATTCAATTGGAAAAGGAAGAATGGCCAAATATCTATTTGTTCAAATTTATTATTCCAAATGAACCAGAGAAAATTGCACATGTTACAGCTTTGTTTAATGACAGTAGCGACATTGTGATGCATCCATCAAAAAATGGAACTTATATGAGCGTTAGTGCAAAAGAATTAATGTTGGATGTGGATTCCATCATCGAAAAATATGAAAATGCTTCAAAAATTAATGGTTTAATTGCGCTATGATGATATTAATGGGTTACTCGATTTCTAAAATTCTAATTGGCATCTTGTGTGTGTCATTAGCCTTAATATTAATTTACATTGCATATAAAAAGCTGCTAGCTTATTTAGGGAAAGGAACTCCTTCTCCGAATGATTATTGTGTTTTATATTCTTTGGAAATTGAACCAGCAAAAGGTGAATTGGAATTCTATTTCACTTCTGCTGTTCCAAGATCTGTTAAAATTGAGATTCTAAACGATGATTTATCTCTAAATACAGTCATTATTGAGAAAGAATTTAGCGATGGAGGTCATATTATTCGTTTTGATTCTAATACCCTGCCAAATGGAAATTACTTCTATTGTTTGCGAACTGATAATCAAAAAACAATGAAAAAAATGCTTGTTCAAAACGATTAAAGAGAGCGTTATATTTAATGATATAAAACTCCGTAGGAGTGATATGTTTGTAGCGACGGATAAAATCCGTCGTGTAATAAACATCGAAATTTAGTTTTGGCGGGTGTCCGCCAGCTGGCGGACCATGACAAAACTAATCTAGTGAAACAAAAGGAAAAACATTTAAATCATTTTTGCCGTTTTTGTTTTAGGATGCCAAGTTGACAGAAAAAAAAGATTGGCAAAATAGTTGTCAAAAAGATATTTGAATTAATTTTATAACGTCGAAAGGCGAAAAAATTTAAAACAACAAATTATGGCTATAGAAATAACAGATGCAAACTTCGAAGAAGTAGTATTAAAATCAAACAAACCAGTATTAGTAGATTTTTGGGCAGAATGGTGCGGACCTTGTCGCATGATCGGACCAATCGTTGAAGAAATGTCTTCAGAATATGAAGGTAAAGCAATCATTGGAAAAGTAAATGTTGATTTAAACCCAGGTGTTTCGGCACAATTTGGAGTAAGAAACATTCCAACAATATTATTCATCAAAAATGGTGAAGTTGCAGATAAATCAGTCGGTGCAGTTCCAAAAGCACAATTAGTAGCGAAATTAGATGCAATAATGTAATTACTTTATTTCAAAAGAGTATATGAAACCGTTCGTCAGCTGACGAACGGTTTTTTTGTGAATAAAAGCTCAAGCTCCGCTGAAGTTGCACTGCTGCGGTCATTAAATTCATTTCCTGTTTTCCATAAACCAGAATAAAAATGCTAGAATTCCTCAGTTAGCAGGAGAATTTGCACATAATTCACATTATTCACGCAGATTTCCCAATTCTTAATTCATAACTCATAATTCAATTACTATCTTTGTCAAAAATATTCAAATGGATTCTTTTTGGCGCCGTTTAAAATTCTACGGTTTTGGGTTTGGTATCGGACTCGTTTTTGTTGTTGTATTCTTTCAAAATAGAGGTTGCTCTTGGCTTCCTTCCAATCGTGTGAAGAATAGTTTTTTAGAACGTTTGATTGTCTTACCGGAGAATCAAAAAGCGTTGATGCTGTCTAAAAACTTGACTGAAAAAGATATTATTAATGTCTTGAATGATGGCGACGTTAATTTTGACAAGAGTATCAAGCAAGGAAAAACAAAAGTGTATTTGTTGGAAAAAGAGTTCGATGGAAAAGGGGTAATCCGTTTCTATTTTACCTTGCCACGAGAAAGCTTTATTTCCGAAGTCATGATATCTGCTCCATCAGCTTCAAAAGTTATAAACACAACATCCGGTTACGGTGATATAATTCATTTTCCAAAAGATGATAATTTGGTCTATGTGGATACTACAAAATTGGTAACGTGTCAGCAAAATGAACTGGGTTTATTGAATCCTTTAGATATTTATAAGCTTTTGAAAAAGAGTGGAAGGGTTGATTTCTCAAAAACGAATTATAATAAATATCCAAAAGCAGAGCAGTATTTGGAATTTACAGATAAAAAGAATAGGGTAATTGGTACTAAATCAATATGGTACAAGAATAAAATCAATATTACGGTTTTTGAAACCCCTTTTAATATTGAGTGTAAGTAACTATTAAACCAACGGTGTTAATAAAACAAACGTTTTAGTATTTTATAAAGTGGATGTTTTTTTAATTTTGAACTATGGAATTTTCAGCGGAGCAAATTGCGGGTATATTAGGTG
>CANNKP010000066.1 GCA_947505255.1 Flavobacteriales bacterium | reverse complement strand
CCTTCTGGGGTAGATTTCAATGCGCTAACATACAATCGTTGGTTTTTAACAATTCTTCGTTTTGTATGCAGTAATTGGTATTTTCTTTTCTCAATTTCGGGTGGATGTCCCCAACCGCCAGAATGATCAAATCCTGTCATTGCTTGAGATGCATTTTCAACTCTTTTAAATGGAATGGAAACAGTATATTCGACATAGTCGTCACCATCATCCATTCCTTTAGTTGTCATTGTTATATTTCGGAAATCGACCTTTGAATACTTTCCTTCACGGTACAATTGTTTTAATTTTTTACCTACATATTTACACATCAAATTTGAATAATTGTGTGCAATGTCAGTACCTGTTAAACCCAATTTAAATTGATATTCTTCATTCACAAATTCAACGCCTGCATATTTCCCTGTACATCCATTATCAGTGCAAATTGGTGTATCTATTTGATAATTGAAAACTGGTGCTTTAGAAAGCTTTCCTTGTCTAATTTCAGATGAATGACTTTGAAAATTATTAACGCGTGATTTAGAATTCCCACCTGTACAAGCCAAAAGCAAAGCAGCAACTATTAAAGACAAGAAAATTAAACTTTTAGAAATCATGTATCATAAATTATTGAATATTCATTCTTATTCTCCACTCCTTTGGATATAAATTATTAAATCTATTACCTAAATGTTTGATCCAACCTAAGGATTCATTTTGAAACGTCATTAATTGAAAACCTGGATTTCCATTCAATGCAAATGTATCGCCATGCAGGTATTGTAAGGCGTGCTGATATTCCAATTCAATTTTACCTGCGTAACAATTCAAGAATGGATTTAGCGCTAATTCTTCATTTGGAATAATTCCTTTCTTAGCAATTTCACCCAATGTTGTGCCCATCTTTTGTAAACGCAATTGTGATTGAATATGTAGCATTTTATCCTCTAAACCTTTCGGTAATCCAAGAAGTTTATCATTCCAATTAAAGATTGAAATGTCATCAATATTAGCAAAATTGCTCAAATCCATCAGGTCTTTTTGAATAACAAAATCTCCTTTGCGCATATATTTCTGGCGCTTTTTATCACCTGCTACTTTTTGAAGAACGGCAATATAAAATCCCTCTGTTTCTGTTTTACCGGGAATACAATAATTCCCAATACCATTTCTTCCTTCAATAATAGTGACTGGAGTCGTAATCTTTATTAATTCTGCGCCCACCTCATCTATCAACCAAGAAACATTGTCTTCATTTTCGTTTGAATTAAATGTACATGTTGAATAAATCAGAAATCCACCAGGAGTAAGTGCATCCCAAACATCCATCACAATCCTTTTTTGTCGACCAGTGCATAATTGAACATTATCCTCTGACCATTCCGCTCGAGCATTTGGATCTTTGCGAAACATTCCCTCGCCTGAACAAGGAGCATCCACTACTATTACATCAAAGAAATCAGGTAAACGATCAAAATCTTTGGGGTCATTGTTGGTGACAATGGTATTTGTATATCCCCATTTATTTAAATTTTCTTTTAGAATTCTAGCCCGTTGTTGAATCACTTCATTCGAAACTAAAAGTCCCTTATTCTCCATAAAAGAAGCGATTAATGTGCTCTTTCCTCCAGGCGCAGCGCATAAATCTAGCACCGTTGGATCAGTTGGAAGATCTAATTGTCGCAACACACTATCCAGCAACATTGACCCTGCTTCCTGCGGATAATAAGACCCTGCATGAAAAAGTGGATCCAACGTAAATGAAGGACGTTCTTTCAAATAAAACGCATTTTCGCACCAGCTAACTTCGGAAAGAATATCAAGTTTGGAATGTATTTTTTTTGGATGAAATCGAACTGAAACTGGGGGAATTGTATCCAAAGCTACGAGCAAATCAGCACCTAAAAAAGGGTCTTTTTCTACACGATTAATAAATGCTCGATCAAATGGAATACTCATTGTGTAAAATTAATTTTTTATTTGTGAATAAATTAGAATGAGAATTTAAATTGACTTGTTAAAATTGAATAAGTAAACAAAAATTATATTGATAATGGGAAATTTCTTCCCTCCTTGAGGAGGGATTTCCTCTGGCGCAGCTTCGCAGTGAGGGAGGTGGAAATGATACCGAAATCCGTGAATCTAAAAAGAGAATAACTATGCCACTCCCCTTAGTCCCCTCTCAAGAGGGGAAACTAATTCTAAAACTTCTGTTCTTTTAAACAATATACTATATGTGTTAATTGAACATAGACAGCATCTAAATTTTGAATTACATCTCCTTCAGTATATCGTATAATTTCAAATCCTAATGCTTTCAATTTTTCTTGGCGATAAAAATCATGCACGGGTTTATGGAAATGAGAATTCCCGTCTATTTCAATAATCAATGCCAATTCGGGACAGAAAAAATCAACTATAAAATTATCTATTGGCCGTTGCCTCAGAAACCGACATCCATCTAATTGTTTTTTAGAAAGAATTGCCTTCCATATTCGTTTTTCAGCTTTCGAAACAGATTCGGTTCTCAATTCTCTAGCAAACTCTTTTAGGTTTTTATTGTAATAATTATGTGAAACCATTTATGAAGAATTTACATTAAGATATAAAAAAAGTTGATTTCTAATTACTGGAATTTCATTTAATTTGACTTAATAATAATCTTTATGCCACTCCCCTTTTATCCCCTCTCAAGACGATGTATTGAGCTTGTCGAAATAGGGGAAACTTTCAATAAATCAGCACCATTTTGTCCAACCGCTTCCCTACTAACACATAACCCAACACACCAAACAATCTTATCATCGTCACACACCACAAATTGATTGAAACGTAAGTGATTTGGAATTTTAGCATCGTTCAAAATGTCAGAAATCAGTTTGGAACCATCAACGCCAATTGGTTTCATTCGATCTCCTTTTTCCCATCTCCGAATTTTTAATTCACCGCTAATTTTAGCGCGATCCAAAAACAAAACATCTTTTGAAAATTTAATCGGCAATTCGTGAACAGGAACAATTTGAAGAACAGGAACACTATTTATTTCATCGGTTTTAATGAAATAAAAATAAGTACCTTCATTCAGTATCTCTTGAAAAGAATCATTGTTCGATAATAGAATCCGTTTCCCTTTAATAGCATTCCGTAATTTTTCAATTTCCCTAATTTGTCCTACTGGTATCTGAAGTTGACGCAACAATTCGATTTGGTCAAATTCATCGAAGGCATCGAATTCATCGAATTCAAGAATGTGAGTTGTTTTAATTTTATTAATAAATGGCGTTATATGTTCACTAATCTCAAGCTGCTTTCTTTGAAAAATACGGGTCAATGTCAACACACTTTCACTTAAATTTGGGAGTTGAATTTTGAGCTCTGGCAAAATAACATTACGCAGTTTGTTTCTGCTGTATTTGTTACTTTTATTCGAAACATCTTCTCTCCAAATAATATTCTTTGACTGCGCAAATTCAATGATTTGATCTTTTGAAATAGCTAATAAAGGCCTCATATAACCCTCATATTCTGGCAACATAGCAGCCAAACCCATAATTCCAGAATTGCGAGCAAGGTTTAAAAAAAATGTTTCTATTTGATCATCCGCATGATGCCCCAAAACAATTTTACAATTTGAATTGGTTTTGAATTCTTCAAAAAAGGAATAACGAACTTTCCTGGCTTCGTCTTGAAGATTCCCTCCGCTTTCATTCAATTGTTGCTGCAAATCAATCTGCTTAATATAACAAGGAATATTATTTTGATTACAAAATTCTTGAAGCAATTCTTGATCCTTTTCAGAATCATTTCCTCTCAACTTATAATTAACATGCAAGGCAGAAACAGTGAACTTGAGCTCATGAAAAACAGTCAAAAGAACCATAGAATCAACACCTCCACTGCATGCAATAAAATAGTGATGATTGGAATTCTTTCCTATGAAATTGGAAATATGTTGTTCAATATCAATCATTAATACCGTCCATAATCCGCTTAACTTTTACCAAACATTCTTGGTATTCCTTTTCAGGATCAGACTGAATAGTAATAGCGCCGCCAACCGAACAGGATAAGTACCGCTCTTTTTGGTTGTACAATAACGTTCGAATGACAACATTGAAATCAAAATCTCCATTTGGTTTGATATACCCAATTGAACCTGAATATATTCCCCGTTTAAAAGATTCAAATTCTTCAATTAGTTCCATCGCCCTCAATTTTGGAGCGCCTGTCATTGATCCCATTGGAAACGTTGCTTTTAGAATGTCCGTGAAATTTACATTTTCCTTCAATTCGCACGAGATACTAGAAATCATTTGATGAACCGTTTCGAACGAATAAATCTTGCACAATTCATCCACGTGAACAGAATTAACTGCCGCAATACGTGATAAATCATTTCTCACTAAATCAACAATCATGATATTTTCAGCCCGTTCTTTTGGATCGTTCTCCAAATTACTTTTTAAAATCAAATCCTCTGCTTCGGATCCTCCTCTTGGCGCTGTTCCTTTTATAGGCTGAGAAATAAGTTTATTGCCTTCTTTTTTCAAGAATCTTTCAGGACTTCCGCAAAAAATATCGAATTCTCCGAACTTAAAATAACTTGAATAAGGTGCTTGTGTAATCGTATTTAATTTAAAATAAGTGTCAATTTCATAAGGTATATCGACATTTTCAGCATAAAACTCTTGACAAAAATTGAGCTCATAAATGTTACCTAATTGAATCTGCTCTTTAATATCTATTACTTTTTTGACGTATTCATCTTTGGAAATTCTCGATTTAAAATCAAAGTTATGTGCATGAAAATTCTGATCGGTTTCCTCTTCCATAAATTGAGAAATAAAATTTAAACTTTCACTGTTTTTTTCTCCTTGCAAAAATTCCACACTCTCTTTGTTAAGTTTTACAGCATATTTCGGTTTCCAAAAGTATGTTTCAGGAAATAAGAGTTTATCCTTATTCTCAGACTTTAGACCGTGCAGTTGTTCTTTTAAGTCGTAAGACAAATAACCAAACAAATAATTTCCTTTTTGCTCATCAATAAATTCTTGAAGATTTTGAATCGATTCGTTTTTATGCAAAATGAATGTCTCGCCTTCTCCAAAAGCCAGAACGCCTGTTCCATCGTTGCTATTCAAATAAACTATTGGAAATTGAACCATTTAACGAAATTAACTAAATACTATGAATATGGAAAATATTAGAATTTTACGAGTTCTTAAATTTATGTATTTTAGTCCCACATTATAAGTCTACATGCTGTACAGAATACTTAAAATCATTATTGGAATTGGAATTCGTTTTTATTATAAAGAAATAAAAGTGAAAAATAAGCAGTTTTTAGAGCATAATGGACCTATGATTATCATTGCAAACCATCCAAATTCAATGATGGATGGATGGATTATTGCACAAGCCTGCAGTCAACCGATACACTTTTTAGCTAAAGGAACTTTTTTCAATTCACCTCTAAAAAGAAAATTCCTAAGTAGTTTAAACATGATTCCAATCAATAGAAAAGTGGATCAAAAAACCAATGGAGTGAACAATGAAGATTCCTTTGACGCATGCTATAAAGTCTTAGAAGCAGATAAAACATTGGTTATTTTCCCTGAAGGGAATAGTATTTTGGAAAGACAATTACGCGAATTACGAACCGGAACTGCAAGAATCGCTTTAGAAGCAGAAAACCGAAATGGTGGTAAGCTCAACTTAAAAATTGTGCCTCTTGGTTTATTTTATTCCAAAGCTGAAAAGTTTAGGAGTTCGGTAATGGTAAATATTGAACAAGGATTGTTTACTGCTGATTATTTAAACGATTACAATGAAAATCATTCTATCGCTGCTAAAAAATTAACTGAAAAGTTTAGAATTCACCTGGAGCGTGTCTTATTAACAACAGAATCATCTGAACAAGAAAAATTAATTGATGCTATTTTTGAAATCATCCGTGATGTGAAACAAAGTAAAAACGTTGAAGAAAATACGCAGCTTTTGCATAGCATTAAAGACAAACTTGAGGAAATACAATTGATTCAACCCTATCTCGTTGAAGAGATTCAAAATTTGGTTAAAGCAATTCATTGGCAATCTGAGAAGCTTGAAATAAAAACAGAATTTTTAAGTAAACGGTTTAAATCAAAACGTTTTTTAACGCAACTATTCGTTTCTAGCCTCATTACCTTGCTTGGACTCCCCGTATTTATTTTCGGATTAATTCAAAGTATAATTCCGTATCAATTGACTTCATTTTTAATGCCGAAACTTGTCAAAAATGTGGAATATTATGCGCCAATAGCAATTCTATTAGGCCTAGTTTTTTATCCGTTAAATTACCTTGCTTTTCTGCACTTTATTGGTGATTACTTTGCATTTAATATATTTCTTAAAATAGCTTATTTTATTGCCATGCCTGTTACTGGAATGTTGGCTTTTCAATTTGTTCAATATTTAAAAAGCACCTCTTTTAAATGGAAATACTTTTTTCAAATTGCCAATCAAAATGAAGCGTTGAAAGAATTGCGTAAACTTCAATTCGATTTGAAAAAAATCATGCTTCCATAATTATAAGCT
The DNA here is from genome assembly GCA_947505255.1 of Flavobacteriales bacterium. GTDB lineage: Bacteria > Bacteroidota > Bacteroidia > Flavobacteriales_D > Crocinitomicaceae > M0103. The sequence goes on along the minus strand of CANNKP010000066.1, from coordinate 5,567 downwards.
TACTCCAAGAATGCAAATATCATCAACTTGGTCATTTGTTCCTTGCCAGTTTTTTAATTCTCTTTCTAATTTTCCTTTTTGTTTATCAAAACTGTCTTCATTGATTTCTTTGAAAAATGCATGTAGCCGTTTACTAGAGAATTTTTTGCTTTTTGGCCCACCAATTTGGTCTTGAAACCCATCTGAACCCATGTAGAGAATATCTCCTTTTTGAAAATTAAAGGAGCTTGATTCAAACTTTCTGTTTTTCTCAACTTGCCATCCACCAATTGGATAATGACTCCCTTCTAAAATGTGCACAGACTTATCCTTGGATACAATGCAGATTTTTCTATTCGCCGAAGAAAAATACAATTTGTTCTCATGCCAATCGATACAAACTAACGCAATATCAACCCAATCATTGTTAAAAAAATCTTCCTTCACACTTGAAAAACTTTCAATGAATTTTTTGTCAACTTCCTGCAGGATTTTATTTGTTTTGTTAATACCCTTGTTCATTACTGAGTATTCTAAAATACTGGACGCTAAAACAGATAAAAGTGCTCCAGGAACTCCATGTCCTGTGCAATCACCAACTGCAATAAATGTTAAGTGTTCTTTTTTTCCTACCCAATAAAAATCTCCTGAAAGGATATTTAAAGGTTTATAAACAACGAAGTAATCTTCGAAAATTCGGTTGAAATGTCTTTTTTTTGGTAACATTCCGCGCTGAATGATTTCAGCATATTTTAAACTTTCAATATAAGTAGTAAGGTCAGCGTCTTGTTTATTCTTCAATTCGCCTATCATGTTTTTTATTTGAAACAAAGGTAGGACAAGTGTTTAATGGAATATCACTCGAACTTTTAAATTTGAATTAAATGATTGTGAACGAATTTTAGTTTATAATTCCTAATGGCTTGACCAAAGGGGAACTAAGATTTTGTATTCTATGAATTTGAAAACCTCTGTTATTTTATCAAAACAATATCTCCATCTTGTAATCCAGTGACGAATATTTGCTCATTCAACTTTTCTAAGATTACCACAGACTTTTTTATTTCTTTACCATGAACTAGAAGATACACCTTTCCAGCTTTTACTGCATTCTTTGGTAAATAACATCCAATGTTTTTGTTATTCGGAGGTGCAATATATACAACTTGATCATTGACTATTTCTTTTCCATTGGTTTTTCGAAAAGAACAAATAAGTTTCATATCAGAATTTAATTCAACAGTTTCCTTGATCTTTCCTGATCCAATTTTGTTGTTATCCTTATCAAGGAAATCAATAGCTCCAAGCTTTTTCAATGCTTCATAGTCCGTTTTAGAAACTACGAATTCCGCATTAAAAACATCATTTTTTGCAATTTTAATTACTGTTTGATTTCTTTGAATATTTTCATTCTTTTTCTTATAAACTGCTGTAATTATTCCATCAAAAGGAGCTAAATAAAAATACTGTTCAATTTCACTTTCTTGATTTTTTATTTTAGAAAACAAGATATAAATATCATATTCAATAATCAGTGCTTTTTCTAACTCGGTATAAATAGTTGGAAATTCCGGCAATCGTTTTGATGGCGTTAAGTCCGCTTCAAATTTTCTCCATTTAATCAATTCAGATGGCACCTTTTTTTCAATTTGCTCTTCGAAGGATTGAATATTTTTTGAAAAAGATAATTTACTTTGAGCTAATTCTTTAAAAGCTTCTTCAATATTTAAATTGATCAAATTTTCATTGAATTTAAATCTCGATCCAGTGACCAAAGGAATATCCCCTATCTCGAGTTTTCCAGATTTAGAAAATGATACGTCTTTCACGACTGAATAAACCACTTTCCCATTGATCAACTCTGAATTGTCTAACGATACATTCTTTACAATTACACTCGGAATAATAATCTCCGATTTTTTTTGTGGTTGAGATTCATCTTGCTTATTTCGAGAATCGCACGAAACCACTAGCAACGAAATAAAACAGGAGCCAATAAATATAGCGTTTGATAAAATTCTAATTTCAGTTAATTTCATAAGGTCTCAATACAACTTAAGTCGAGAAAAGCTCAATATTGTGTTGAAATTACATTATTATTAAAAGATTGTAACATAATTTAACCAGAAAAGCTCATTTTTCCTTTATTTAGTATATTCGCACCATGTGTGGTATAACAGGATTTTTCGATTTCACTAAATCTTCTTCAGAATTGATTCTTGAAAAGATGTCTAACACCTTGTTTCATAGAGGTCCAGACGGTGGAGACACGTTATTATTCAACGAGCCCAATGTTCAAATTGGATTCGGACATCGCAGACTTTCAATCATTGATTTATCCGAACATGGAAAACAACCGATGCGATTTGAAAATCTTACTATTTGCTTCAACGGAGAAATTTACAATTACCAAGAAATAAAATCGGAACTTTCTCTTCTTGGACATCAATTTACAGGTGGATCAGACACAGAAATGATTTTACATGCCTATTCTCAATGGGGAGAAAATTGCCTTGAAAAGTTTATTGGGATGTTTGCAATAGTAATTTATGATACAGTTGCGAATCATATTTTTATAGCACGTGACAGAGCTGGAATAAAACCATTCTTTTATTATTTCAAAGATGGGTTATTTCTATTTGCTTCTGAATTGAAAGCATTTCATGAACATCCTGGTTTTCAGAAAAAAATTAATCTTAATGCAGTTGCAGCGTTTATGCAATATGGAAATGTCCCAACGCCTCACTGTATTTTTGAAAACTGTTTTAAACTCGAGCCAGGTCATTCGATGATTTTTTCTCTTGAAAAGAAAAGCCTCGCTAAAAAACAATATTGGAATGTGTACGATTCGTATAACAAACCAAAAACTGTACTTTCCTTTGAGGATGCCAAAATAGAAACTGAGAAAATTCTTAGTTCAGCATGCGAATACCGGATGGTTGCTGATGTTCCAGTTGGCGTTTTTCTAAGTGGTGGTTATGATAGTGCTTGCGTTACTGCTTTACTTCAGAAAAATCGCACGGAGAAACTTAAAACGTTCACGATTGCTGTTCCAGATATCGGATTGAACGAGGCTCCTTACGCAAAAGAAGTTGCAAAACATTTAGGAACCGATCACACGGAAATTGAATGCACTCAAAAAGATGCAACAGATTTAATTGTGAATCTACCCTATTATTACGATGAACCCTTTGCTGACAGCAGCGCTATTCCAACGACTTTAGTAAGCATCATGGCAAGAAAACATGTGACTGTTGCTTTAAGTGCAGATGCAGGTGATGAAGTTTTTGCAGGATATAATCGGTATGATTATTTGATGCGTTATGGCAAAAAGATGGAAGCAATGCCTTCATTTGTGCGAAAATCAATTGCTGGGATAATGGAGAAAATTCCTTCTGAAAAAATTCCAATTCTTAAAAACAAGTACAATTTTCATAACCGCTACGAGAAGTTGAAAGGTATACTTAGAAATCCTTCTTCGCAACAAATCATGTTGAGTTTAAGCCAACAATATACAGACAAACAATTAAAAGATGTGCTTTTGAATCGTACGTTTGAGAGTTTAGAAACAAACTACCTTTCAACTGAATTATCAAAAGAAAATTATTCGCCTTTGGCCTACATGATGGCAATCGATTATGAAACGTATCTTGTAGATGATATTTTACAAAAAGTAGATCGGGCAACCATGACGGCTAGTTTGGAAGGGCGAGAACCATTTTTAGATCATCGCGTTATTGAATGGGCAGCTACTTTACCAGATGATTTCAAGTACCATAATGGTGATAAAAAATACATTTTAAAAGAGATTGTGCATCACTATCTTCCAAAGAAAATGATGGATCGTCCAAAAATGGGGTTTGCAATTCCTATCGCTCATTGGATGCAAAATGATTTAAGAGAATTGGTAGAAGAACATTTACAAGAAAAAGAAATAAAGGAACAAGGGATTTTTCGATGGGAATTTGTTGAGAAATTGAAAACTGATTTTTTTGGTGGTAAAAAAGAATACGATGTTAAATTGTGGTATTTATTGATGTTCCAAATGTGGTATGCGAAATGGATGAAATGAGTGAAGAGAGTGATGAGTGATGAGCGATGCAATGAGCTTGTCGAATTGTGATGAGATTAGAACGTATAGTTTATAGTTGAATTTTCTATGTGGACTATGTGCCTATGTGGTTAAAATAAGAGTGATGAGCACTGAGTTTATAATTTATTTTTGAATTGAATTGATAAAAGTCCTATACATATCTTACGATGGCATGACAGATCCTTTGGGTCAGTCGCAAGTATTGCCCTATTTATCTGGCTTATCAAAGGAAGGATATACATTTCACTTAATTAGTTTTGAAAAGGAAGAACGTTTTGAACAACATCGAGAACATATTCAAGCCATTTGTGATGCTGCAGGAATTACTTGGCATCCTTTAAGTTACACCAAAAAACCTCCATTGCTTTCAACGATTTATGATGTGCAACGGATGAAACGTTTAGCACATAAACTGTATAAAGAACACACATTTAAAATCATTCATTGCCGCAGTTATATTGCTGCTTTGGTTGGTTTGGGAATGAAAAAAAAGTATGGAACAAAATTTCTTTTTGACATGCGCGGTTTTTGGGCAAATGAACGTGTTGACGGTAAAATTTGGAATTTGAGTAATCCAATCTTTAAAAGAGTTTACGATTATTTCAAAAAGAAAGAACTACTTTTCTTCAAAGAAGCAGATTATACGATTTCTTTAACGTATAACGGAAAAGAAGAAATTGAGAGTTGGAAAGAATTTGGTGAACATACACCACAAATCGAAGTTATTCCTTGCTGTGTAGATCTAGAATTATTCAATCCTGAAAAAATTAATAAAACTGATCAATCCAATTTACGGGAAACACTGCACATCGATCCTACTGATTTCATTTTAGGATATGTTGGTTCAATTGGAACCTGGTATATGTTATCCGAAATGCTTGATTATTTCAAAATATTGAAAGCTACCAGACCCTCCGCAAAATTTTTATTTGTTACCGGAGAAAACCCATCTACAATCAATAATAAAGCGCAAGAAAAAGAAATAAAATTAGAAGATATCATCATTACTTCCTGCAGGCATAGCGATGTTCCATTGAATATTAGTCTATTTAATCATTCAATCTTCTTTATTCGGCCAACCTATTCAAAGAAGGCGTCTTCACCAACAAAGCAAGGAGAAATAATGGCAATGGGAATTCCGTTGATTTGTAATGCTGGAGTTGGGGATACTGATTTAGTTGTTGAAAAATATCATGCTGGACAAGTGCTGAAGGAATTAACTGACGCAGCTTATATTCAATCTTTTGAAAGTGAATTTAATTTCATGAAATCCAATACAATCGAAGGAGCTCAAGAATTTTATAGTTTAGAGGAAGGTGTTAGGAGATATTTGAGCGTTTATGAGAAATTGCTCACTCAAAACTATTAATCGTCAAATCCATCAAATTTTCGAATAACAAATAACAAATAAATATTAATGTCTAAAACAATATTCTTTCTAGTTCCTTATCCAAAAGGTGAAGCGCCGTCTCAACGTTTTCGTTTTGAACAATAT
>CANNKP010000065.1 GCA_947505255.1 Flavobacteriales bacterium | reverse complement strand
TATACTGTAACAGGTACTTCTGCTGCAGGATGCATTAATACAGATCAAGTAAATGTCACATTGGAACCAGTGCCAGTAGTAAGCTTTACTCCAGATGTTACATTTGGATGTGTGCCTTTGACAGTGATTTTCACCAATACGACACCAAATTCTGCAAATTGTGTTTGGACAATGAGTGATGGAACGATTTTAACAGGATGTACAACAGTGTCAAATACATTCACACAAGCGGGATGTTATGACATAACACTTACCACAACTTCAACTAACGGATGTGTTGGAACTTTTACTGCTATTGATTTAGTTTGTGCTGAGGCAGCACCAATTGCTTCCTTCATTCCTTCTGCTTCTGTTATTTCAGAAATGAATCCGATAGTAAATTTCATTAACACAACAACAGGAGCTGTCGATTATATTTGGAACTTTGGAGACAACACGCCAACATCAATCCTTGTAAATCCATCACACGACTATGCAAGTGATGCAATTGGAAACTACATTGTAACACTTATTGCATATTCTCCAGCTGGATGTGTTGATACAGCATATTCAACAATTCAGATTTATGAAGATTTGATATTCTATATTCCAAATACATTTACACCAGATAATGATGATTATAATCCAACGTTCCAACCAATCTTCACTGCTGGTTATGATCCATATGATTACACGTTATTAATCTTCAATCGTTGGGGTGAAATTATATTTGAATCTCATAATACAGAAATCGGATGGGATGGAAGTTATGGAAGTAGCGATGAAATTGATTTAGTTCAGGATGGAACATATACATGGAAAATAGAATTTAAAACAACGAGAAATGACGAACGAGTTATGAGAGTTGGTCATGTGAATATTATTAGATAAATAAAGACAAGTTGTATCAAAAGCCTCAATTTATTGAGGCTTTTTTGTGAAATAAGAATAACTAAAAGTTTAAATGTCGATGAATTAATTAAATCTAATCGCTTTGACAGGGTTAATTCTTGTAATTACTACACTCGGAATAATCAAAGCACTCAAACAAACAATAAGGGTTCCAATGTTCAGTAACGCCCATGAGAAGAAAGTTAATTCTACTGGAACTTGGCTCAAATAATAAACTTCAGGATTTAACGTAATAATGCCAAAGAAATATTGCAAAGCACATAATGATAAACCTATTAAATTTCCATAGAACATCCCACGAATGATTAAAAATGCTGCCTGAATTAAAAATATTTTTCGAATACTCCAATTAGAAGCACCCATAGATTTCATGATGCCAATGAAATTAGTTCTAACTAAAATTAAAACCAATAGGGCCGATCCCATATTGATAATACCGATAAGAATCATCAGTGTAAGAATAATAACTACATTTAAATCTAAAAATCCTAGCCAAACAAAAATGTCACTTTGCGTATCTATGATACTTTTAACACTTAGTGATTCGTTATTTTTCGTTGGAATAAGTTCCAATTGCTTTTTTAAACGATTGACTGTCTCAGGTAGTTTATTCCAATCCTTTACTGAAACTTCAAATCCCCCAACATAATTGGAACTACTTCCATTTCCTATAATTTGTTCAAATAGCAACGTTTTATTCATAGCACTTAAAGAATATTTGCTTCCAATATCATTTAAATAGGTGCGAATCAATTCTCTATCATTATTCATCTTGAAATCGCAAGCACTAAAACCTGTTCCTTTAATTTTTATTTTTAAATAAGCTGTATCAGGAATACTGGTCTGTTCATTCTCCCCACTTATCTTCATCCAGTAATCTGAGATTATTAAACGAATAATTGTGTCTTTGGTTGGACAAATAGTGAATCCTGAATATTGTTCATATCCTTTGCCCCAATCATAACGGTAATTTCCATTTCCTCCTGAAACATCTGCTTTTACGATTAATTCCCCATTCGATAAAGTATCCGCAATAATTATTGATGCTTTTATTCCCCAATCATTTAATTCTTGAACGATGCGAATGTCTCCAATTGCCATTTTTTTATCAAATTCTTCCAGTCCTGTTTCGTAAATCCCTACCAATTTAAAAATCCGTTTTACAGGTTGGTTTTTAACGAAAAAAGCTTTAACCTCTTCTCCGATTTCAAGATTTAAATCTTGTGCAATTCGCTTTGAGATAATAATTTCATTACTGATTGAGTCTTTTGAAAATTTTGGAAGTCGTCCTGTTTTTAAATGTTGCTTAAAAAATGAAAGATCATACGTATAATCAATACCTTTTAAAATAGATCCTTGAATCTCTTGTTGCACATAGGAAGTGTCTTTACCTGATTTCAATTTAAATTGGCGATCCTTTTTGTTAGATTGAAAAAGAACAGGTTTGTAAGCAATGTATTGAATGTTTTTTAATTCAGGATCTTTGTTTAAAATTGATAAAAAGGCTTGATTTTTGAGGATTGGTTCACTTTCGTAGATACTGTTTTCACCGGAGCTCATTATAAAAATATGTGATCCAAATCCTGAGACTTTTTCTCTAACTTCATGCTGAAAACCAGTAACTACGGCAATAGTAATTAAGTTAACAACAACTGCTAGTGTAATACTTATAATCGATATACGTACAATTGGTCTAGAAACTTTCTTACCTTGTACTTCGCTTTTTAGTACCTTTTTTGATATGAAATACTCGAATGACAATATTCTCTTTTTTGGAGCACTAAAGTACACAAAGCTTTTGTGCCTGAAAAGTTTTTTATTGGTTTTGATTGCATCCTGTGGTATTCAGAACAAAAGAGACATTGGAACAAATCAAACACAAATAATAGAAGAATGTCTTGTAGAAGATGAAGAATGTATTTATGAAGAAAGAATTATTGCGAATTCACTTCACCATCCGATTTTAGGTATAGACAGGCTTCATTTATTCATAGATTCATTACAAAATAAGAATATTGCTGTTGTAAGTAATCAGACTTCTATGGTCGGTAATGTTCATTTAGTTGATACGCTGCTTGCACTCAATTTGAATGTTATAAAAGTTTTTGCTCCTGAACATGGATTTAGAGGACAAGCCGATGCAGGCGAAAAAGTATATAGTTCGTTAGATGAAAAAACTGGTTTGCCATTAATTTCATTATACGGACAAAATAAGAAGCCGACTGCAACTCAATTAGAAGATATTGATATTGTCATTTATGATATTCAAGATGTAGGAGTTCGCTTTTACACCTATATTTCAACATTGCATTATGTTATGGAGGCTTGTGCAGAAAATGGAAAGCAATTAGTAGTTTTAGATAGACCTAATCCAAATGGGCATTATATTGATGGGCCAGTTCGTGAGCCTGCTCAAAGATCATTTGTAGGAATGCATCCTGTTCCAATTGTATATGGAATGACAATTGGCGAATATGCTATGATGATAAACGGACAACATTGGTTAAGAGATAGTTTAGAATGTAAATTATGGGTGATTCCTTGTCGAAACTATACGCACAAGACTAAATATGTGATTCCAGTAGCTCCTTCACCGAATTTAAGATCTGAAGCAGCAATAGCACTTTACCCAAGTTTGTGTTTGTTTGAAGCTACAACCGTCAGTGTAGGTAGAGGAACAGAGCGCCCATTTGAAATGTTTGGACATCCAAGATTTCCTAAAGATGAATTTCAATTTACACCAGTATCCACAATTGGAGCAAAAAGTCCTTTATATGAAAACAAACTTTGCAATGGAATTGATTTGCATTCAAGTATTTCCAAACGCAAGTATGAGATAAATTTAAATTATTTGATTCAAGCAAAAGAATTGTTAGGTGATTCCGTAATGTTTGTAGATCAAATGGGATTTTTTAATCGCTTAGCTGGAACATCAAAATTACGGGAACAAATTTATGCAGGTTGGACAGCGAAAGAAATAAGAGCAACTTGGCAACCTGGTTTACAAGAATTCAGGAAAATCCGACAAAAATATTTATTGTACGAATAATTATTTCAACTTTTCAGCGCTTTCTAATACTTTAGATTTCATTTCTTCCATGTAATCCATTAACTTAATCAAAACTTCAGGGTTAGATGAACCAATAATTTTTGCAGCTAGAATACCAGCATTTTTTGCTGCGTTTAAAGCAACAGTTGCAACTGGAATACCATTAGGCATTTGAAGAATAGACAAAATACTGTCCCATCCATCAATTGAATTGGAAGATTTAACTGGAACACCAATAACAGGCAGGGGAGTTAAAGAAGCAGTCATTCCGGGCAAATGTGCAGCGCCACCGGCACCAGCAATTATCACTTTCAAACCTCTAGAATGAGCGTTTTTAGCATAATCAAACATTAACTCAGGCGTTCTATGAGCTGAAACGATGTTCATTTCATAGGAAATTCCAAATTCTTTTAAAATATCTGCTGCATCCTGCATAATCGGTAGATCCGAAATGCTCCCCATAATGATTCCTACTTCCGCCATGATTGTTATTTTTTGTCAAAGATACAGAAACAAATATATCCTAACAAACCTGAGTTCGATAGGATATATTATAGCTGTTTTATACGTTAGTTAAAGAGTTCCTCTTTTCTCTTGTTCTCGTTCAATTGATTCAAAAAGTGCCTTAAAGTTACCTGCACCAAAACCTCTTGCTCCCATTCGTTGAATAATTTCGAAAAATAGAGTAGGGCGGTCTTCAACTGGCTTTGTGAATATTTGCAATAAATATCCTTCTTCATCAGCATCAATCATAATTGCAAGGCTCTGTAAGACTTTCAAATCTTCTTTCATCATATCCATATGAACTCCTAAACGAGCTGGGATTTCATCATAATATGCTTGAGGTGGAGCTGATAAAAATTCAATTCCTCTTGCTTTTAATTGTCTTACAGTTTCAATAATATCATCTGTTGCAACGGCAATATGCTGTGCTCCAGGACCTTCGTAGAAATCTAAGTATTCCTCAATTTGAGAACGTTTTTTCCCTTCAGCTGGCTCATTAATTGGGAATTTAATACGTCCATTTCCATTCGACATAACTTTGGACATCAAAGCAGAATATTCAGTGTGTATTTGTTTGTCATCAAAAGATAAGAAATTTACAAATCCCATAACATCTTCATACCATTTTACCCACGTATTCATTTCTCCCCAACCAACATTTCCAACCATATGGTCAATGAACTTAAGTCCTATTGATGTTGGATTGTATTCAGAATCCCATTTTACATATCCAGGTAAAAACTCACCGTTGTAATTTTTTCGTTCAACAAACATGTGAACAGTTTCACCATAAGTATAGATTCCAGCCGTTACCACTTCGCCATTTTCATCACTTGTTGTCGTTGGTTCTTGGTATGATTTAGCTCCACGTTTTGTTGTTTCTTCCCAAGATTTCTTAGCGTCTTCAACCCATAATGCAATCACTTTAACGCCATCACCATGTTTTTTAACGTGCTCGCCAATTGGGGAAGAACTTTTCAATGCAGTTGTTAAAACTAATCGAATTTTATCTTGTTTTAGAACATACGAAACTCGATCCGTCATTCCTGTTTCCAATCCAGCATATGCATGCGATTGAAATCCAAAAGCTGTTTTATAAAAGTGTGCGGCTTGTTTTGCATTCCCTACATAAAACTCTACATAATCTGTACCTAATAAAGGCAAGAAATCTTGCGCTCCTTCAAATATTTTTTCTAAACCGTATTCAACGTTTTTTATTTCTTTACTCATATCTTTTATATTTAGTGCCGACACTTTCACATCGAACGTCTATAAATTTAATTATTTTTCCTACAATGAAATTAATGTTCGCTTTCTAACCAACTTTTGTAATAGTCTTGAAATTCAATTCCTAATGCAGCTTTTGTCATTTTTAATGGCTTAAATGTGTCAACCATAACAGCTAATTCCTGCGTTTCTTTCTTTCCAATACTTCTTTCATAAGCTCCAGGGTGCGGTCCGTGAACTAATCCCGCTGGATGCAAAGTTATTTGCCCATGTTCGATATTATTTCTACTCATAAAATCACCATCTACATAATACAAAACTTCATCAGAATCAATATTACTATGATTGTATGGAGCTGGAATCGCATTTGGATGGTAGTCATACATGCGCGGAACAAACGAACACACAACGAAACCTGCTGTCTCAAATGTTTGATGGATTGGAGGTGGTAAATGTACGCGACCAGTTATCGGTTCAAAATTATGAATCGAAAAGGCATAAGGAAAATTATAACCGTCCCACCCAGCAACATCAAATGGATGCGTTGCATAAACATAGTCATATAAAACGTCTTGTTTTTTAATGCGAACCAAAAAATCACCCAATTCAGTATGTGTTTCTAATTCATGCGGTGGACGGATATCTCTTTCACAATATGGAGAATGTTCTAAAAGTTGTCCAAACCAATTTCTATAACGTTTTGGTGTGAAAACCGGGCTAAAAGATTGCACAATAAATAGTCGGTTATCTTCACTGTTAAATTGAAATTGATAAGTCATTCCTCTTGGGATAACGAGGTAATCACCATAACTGAAATCTATATTACCTAATTGAGTTCTTAGTTTTCCTTCTCCTTTATGAATGAAAATTATTTCATCAGCATCAGCATTTTTATAGAAATATTCAGTCATTGATTTCTTTGGTGCTGCTAATTCTATATAACAATCTGAGTTAACAAGCATTGGTACTCGACTTTCTAAATAGTCATCTTTAGGTTCAACTTTGAAACCCATTAAACTGCGCATCGTCAGGTTTGTGTCAGATGCAATTTCTGGTGCGATATTCTTTTGACCTTTAAAATCCTTAACAATTGTTGGTGGATTCAAATGATACATTAAAGCTGACATTCCTTCGAAACCAGCTGTCCCAAACAATTGCTCATGGTATAATTTACCATTTGGTTGCCTGAAAACAGTATGACGTTTATGTGGTATTGATCCTAACTTATGATAAAATGGCATAATAATTTAATTTAAAATTGATATTTTTTTTCTTGACAACCTTTAAATCACTCGGGATTTCGTTTGATCATAAGTTTCAGAAAAATCGTTAATTCAATCCACATATTAATTCGTGTATGAAAGCAAAAATAAGTTTGATGAATAAACAAAAATATGACAATTATCATGATTTAATAATAGGTATTAATATTTTTAATAAAATAGGCTTTTCTAACAGTGCTATTTTTAACTTTGTTTGACAAAACAATACAACTATGGCAAAAACAATCATTATCGGCGCTTGTGGGCAAATTGGAACAGAGCTTGTGCTTGAATTACGGAAAAAGTTCGGAAATGAAAATGTTATTGCCGCTGACCTAAAAGATGAATGCCCAGCAGTTTTAGAAAATGGACCTTATCAAAAAATGGATATTCTTGACAGAGAGTTTGTAAGAGAATATATCATAACCAACGAAATTAAGGTTGTTTATTTATTAGCGGCATTATTATCAGCCACTGCAGAAAAAAATCCTGATTTTGCATGGAAATTGAATATGGAAGGGCTGTTCACTATCCTAGATTTAGCGAAAGAAAAACATATTGATAAAATATTTTGGCCAAGTTCGATTGCTGTCTTCGGACCAACAACGCCTAGAGAGAATACACCTCAATATACAGTAATGGAGCCTTCAACGGTTTACGGAATATCTAAACAAGCTGGTGAAAGATGGTGTGAGTATTATTTTAATAAATTTGGAGTAGATGTAAGAAGTATTAGGTACCCTGGTTTAATATCCTATACTAGTTTGCCAGGAGGCGGCACAACAGATTATGCAGTAGATATTTTCTATCAAGCAAAATTAAACAAGACTTTTTCTTGCTTCTTGAAAGAAGATACGGCATTGCCAATGATGTTTATGGAGGATGCTATTCGTGGCACTATTGAATTGATGGAGGCACCAAAAGAAAATATTAAAATACGTTCGGCTTATAATTTGTCTGGTTGTAGTTTTACTCCAAAAGAGCTGTCAGAAGAAATTAAGCGACATATTCCTGCCTTTGAGATTACCTATAACCCAGATTTTAGACAAGCAATTGCTGATAGTTGGCCAATGTCTATCGATGACTCAAATGCCCGAAAAGATTGGGGTTGGAAGGAGAAATACAATACAGAGAAAGTAGTAGCTACAATGATAGAACATGTTGATGTCAAATTACTGAGTAATTAATAGTGTATTTTATTAATTTAGTCGAAAAAAATTTTTGTTTAGACGAATAAAAATAGAAAATCAGATTCTTGTTAAACTTAATTTGTTATATTGCATAGTAAAACCTTTTCTACTGCTAAAAAAAAGATTATGGGCGGAAAATTCTTTCTTGTTTTAATTTTCATAGGACTTTTCATAAGTTCTTTTGCTCATGCCGAATTTAATCAGGATGATAAGCTCAATCAGAAAGATTCTCAAGGAAAGAAACAAGGTAAATGGATTTATTTTGGGAAAGATCGTCCTACTGAAGGAATACCTGCTGAAGGAAAAATAGAGGAAGGTGCTTATAAGGACGACAGAAAAGAAGGTGTTTGGATTAAATATCATAATGATGGCGTCACACCTAAATTAAAAGGTTCATATGTAAATAACCGTCCACAAGGACTTTATACGAAGCTTTATCCTAATGGTAAGGTAATGGAAGAAGGTACTTTTGAACGTAATTTATACCAAGATTCATTGAAAAGATACCATGAAAATGGAAAGTTAAAATATGAAGCCAAATATAATTCCTCAGGAAATGAGCAAGGTACAGTAAAGTATTTTTATCCAAATGGACAATTGGAATTTGAATATACTTCTCAAGATGGAAAAGCAACTGGAAAGGCTACACGTTATTATGAAAATGGTGATGTAAAAGAAAGCTTAGTTTATGGAGCGGATGGATCAGTTGAAAAAAGTGAGCAAAAAGAGATGGTTAGCCCAGTTGTAAAGGTAGCTAATCCCGGAGCTTCTAGAGAAACTGCGCCAAAAATAGCTACTCCGAGAACAAAAGGAGTGAAATTTTTAGCAAATGGTTATAATAAAGTATACAATGTTAATGACGAAATTTGGCAAGATGGAATATTTAAAAATGGTCAATTATCTGATGGCAAGGTATATGAATATGATCATGATGGAATTCTTCTTAAAGTTAAAGTATTTAAGAATGGTGTTTATCACTCCGATGGCCAATTGTAACTTAAACAATATTTAATTTTAAAGGCTTTCGTCAATTGATGGAAGCCTTTTTTATTTCTAATCATTTTGAAAACTGTATATTTGAATTTCTAGTAAATAATACCTTAATGAAAAGCAAACTAGCAAAAAAACAAATCATTCATCCTGAAAATATTTTTTCACCGAGCATAGATAAGGTTGGTGTAGAAGAACGTGTTGCAAGATTTCAATCTAGAAGTATTAAAAATGAATCAAAATTACAAGGTTTGAAAATAGCCTTGAATATGATTGATTTAACAACCTTAGAAGGAAAAGATACTCCCGGAAAAGTAAAACAAATGTGCTATAAAGCGCTTCATCTGCATGATGTTCACCCAAATTTACCTTCCGTCGCTGCTGTATGTGTTTATCCGAGCATGGTTCGCATTGCGAAAAATGAAGTCAGAGGAACAACTGTTAAAGTTGCATCAGTATCAACCGCTTTCCCAAGTGGTCAGGCACCATTAGATGTTAAAATTCGCGATACGCAATTTGCTTTGGATGAAGGTGCTGATGAAATCGATATGGTTATTTCTAGAGGGAAATTTCTGTCAGGTGAATATAATTTTGTGTTTGATGAAATCGCAAAAATAAAAGAGACTTGTGGTAATGCCCGATTGAAAGTCATTTTAGAAACAGGTGAATTAACAACTTTAGATAATGTACGGAAAGCTAGTGACATTGCTATTTATGCAGGGGCAGACTTTATTAAAACATCAACTGGAAAGATTCAACCTGCTGCAACAATGCAAGTGACGTATACAATGCTGATGGCAATAAAAGATTATTATGATAAAACAGGCATAATGATAGGAATGAAACCTGCTGGTGGAATCTCAACATCGAAATTAGCCTTGCATAATCTAGTTATGGTTAAAGAAATTTTAGGTAATGCTTGGTTAACGAATGAATGGTTTAGATTCGGAGCTAGTAGCTTGGCAAATGATATATTAATGCAAATCATGAAGATGGAAACTGGTGTCTACCAATCTTCCGATTACTTCTCAATTGATTAACATGGCAACAAAGAAAAAAAATACAGAACAAGGAATTGACTGGAACTATTCTCCATCTCTTGAAAGTACGTCTCATCTCAATCTTAAAAAGAAATATGATTTGTTCATCGATGGGGAATGGGTGAAGCCTTCCTCTGGGGTATATTTCAAAACGATTAATCCGGCTAATGAAGAGATCCTTGCTGAAGTAGCTCATGGAAATCAAGAAGATGTTGATAAGGCGGTTAAAGCTGCTCGAAAGGCATATACTGATGTTTGGTCAATTATGCCACCAGCAGAAAGAGCAAAATATATTTTTCGAATAGCACGATTGATGCAGGAACGCGCTAGAGAATTGGCTGTTACTGAAACATTGGATGCAGGAAAAACAATTCGAGAATCAAGAGATATAGATGTTCCTTTGGCATGTAATTATTTCTTTTATTATGCTGGATGGGCTGACAAATTAGAATATGCTTTTCCAAATAGGAAAGTTGAATCGTTAGGTGTCGCCGGACAAATTATTCCTTGGAATTTCCCATTATTAATGGCTGCTTGGAAAATTGCACCTGCATTAGCTACTGGAAATACTGTCGTTTTAAAACCTGCGGAAACAACTCCTTTAACTGCTTTAATCTTAGCAGAAATTATTGAAGAATCTGGATTGCCTGCTGGAGTTGTAAATATTGTAACCGGTCATGGAGACACAGGAGCCGCAATTGTTAATCATCCTGATATTGATAAAATTGCGTTCACTGGTTCAACAAATGTTGGAAAAATTATTCAAAAAGCACTTGCTGGAACTTCTAAAAAATTGACCCTAGAATTAGGGGGCAAATCAGCTAATATAATTTTTGACGATGCTCCAATTGATCAAGCAGTAGAAGGAATTGTCAATGGAATCTTCTTTAACCAAGGACATGTTTGTTGCGCAGGTTCACGTTTATATGTGCAAGAATCAGTTGCAGAATTGGTAATTCAAAAATTGAAGAGTCGTATGGATTCTTTATATCTTGGTAATCCACTGGATAAAAACACGGATATTGGAGCTATCAATTCAAAAGAACAATTAGAAACAATTCATAAATACATCAAAATTGGAAAACAGGAAGGTGCAGAAATGTATCAACCGAAGTGCTCTATGCCTTCAAAAGGATTTTACTGTGCCCCAACGTTGTTCATCAACGTAGCACAATCGAGTGTCATCGCTCAAGAAGAAATTTTCGGACCTGTATTGACTATCCAAACTTTTAGAACGGTCGATGAGGTGATTCAAAAAGCAAATAATTCACCTTTTGGTTTAGCAGCTGGAGTTTGGACCGATAAAGGATCACGGATATTTAACCTATCCTCAAAATTGAGGGCTGGTGTTATTTGGGCAAATACGTATAATAAATTTGACCCAACTTCACCTTTTGGCGGATACAAGGAAAGTGGTTTTGGAAGAGAAGGCGGTTTACATGGACTAAATTCGTACGTGAAATTAAGTTAATACCGATTAAGTTTTTTTAACACTGGGAATCCAGTATAACAAAAGCTAATTCGGCATTACACCAAAAAAGAACAAGTAAATTATCAAAGATAAAATGCTATAAGATGAGCAGATTGGAAATACTAAAAACATATAAGATTTATATCGGAGGACAATTCCCTCGAACTGAATCTGGACGATTTTATTCACCGCTAGACAAAAAAGGAAAACCTTTGGGTAATATTTGTTTGTCATCAAGAAAAGATGTTCGAAATGCCATTGTTGCAGCTAGAAAAGCTTTTGGTTCTTGGTCTGAGCGACCAGCTTTTAACAGGGGGCAAATTCTGTATCGAATTGCAGAAATGCTGGAAGGAAGAAAAGAGCAATTTATTTCAGAACTAATTCAACAAGGTTCAACTAAAAAGAACGCTGAAGAGGAAGTGAATCTATCGATTGACCGCATTGTATATTACGCTGGTTGGTGCGACAAATATCAACAAGTATTGAGTTCTGTCAATCCAGTTGCTTCTTCACACTTCAATTTTTCTGTTTTAGAACCAACTGGAGTAGTGGGGATTTTAGCACCTC
>CANNKP010000064.1 GCA_947505255.1 Flavobacteriales bacterium | reverse complement strand
TTGCACATTTTGAGAAGAATTGGGTAAAATCCTTTTGGCAATTCAACATCATCTGGCAAAGGATGTGTTAATTGCAAATTTGTGAAAATGCTTGGATTGGGATGAGTTAAAGGCAATTTATCTGTAAATAATTTCCAAATAATTATTCCAAGCGAAAATTGATCTGTTCTATGGTCGATAATATCAAGCTGATTTAACAATAATTCAGGTGCAGCATATCCTAATGGAAACAAGGTTTGACGTTTATTTATTTCAGTTGTTTTCAAAGCCATTCCGAAATCAATTAATGATACGTCAATTTCTTCATTTTCAACGTTAATAATTATGTTACTCGGTTTTAAGTCACAGTGAACGATAGACTGAATTTGTAAAATTTTTAAAAGTTCACCTATTTTTGGTAAAAAAACATGAACAAATTGAATTCGTTTTTTTCTTTTTAAAGAATACCAATATTCATCTAAAGGAATTCCCACGGAATAGCTCTTAATTAAAGTAATTTCTGTTTCTGATTCATGTAATTCAATTGTTTTTGGAAGACCTGGGCAATCGAAAAAGAATTCAGCTTCTTTTAATAATCGTTCTTGTAAATTGTGATTCGTGTCATTTTTAACTAAAGATTTTAATACAGCGAATTCTAACGTGAATTTGTTTTGAATTAGAAAAACAGATCCAAATTTTCGTTTCGATTGCAAGCCAAGCGGCTTAATGATTGTATATTTTTCTTTAAAATGAGTCATGATGAATTCAAAAGAACAAAAAAGGTAGTACAAATGACGAGTTTTTTAAATTATTAATCCAATCTATATAAATTCTTTTTACTTTTCAACGATGAAAAAATCCTATTTGATTGCTGATAGTGGTGGCACTAAAACTGATTGGTGCTATGTGGATGTTTTTGGCACTAAAAATTATTTTACTACGGCCTCTTATCATCCAAACCTTATGTCTGATGAATGGATAAATTCAAATAAAGCCTTTTGGAATCAATATACATTAATCGATAATTTGGAAGTCCATTTTTACGGAAGTGGCTGTCTAAAAGAACCCAATAAATCGAAAGTAGAATTCATTTTTAAAACTTTTGGTTTTAAAAATGTATGTATTGAATCGGATATTCTTGCTGCTGCTCGGGCATGCTTTGGAGATATGGATGGTTTTGTGGGTATACTTGGAACTGGTTCTGTTTTAGCGGAAATAGAAAATCGTGAGGTTAAAAATGTTTATGGAGGCCTGGGGTCAATAATTGGTGATGAGGGAAGTGGTTTTTATTTTGGAAAATTATTAATTGAAAAGTATGTCAAGAATGAGTTTTCAAAAGTGACAAACGAAGAGATTGAATCGGTTATTGGAATTGAAAATTTAATCGATCTAAACAGCTCTGATTCATCGTTCAAAGAGTTTGTTTCAAGTTTTTCAAGTAAATTCTCAGCAACAAAAAATCAAGAAATAAAACAACTTCATCGTGATAATATTTCACTTTTTTTTGATAAATATTTACCAATGAACAATTCTAATCTAAGAATTTGTTTTGTTGGTAGTTATGCTCAATATACCCGAAAAATAATCAATGATTCTCTTGCAAAAAGAAGCGTTAATTTAGGTGTGATAATAACCAGGCCAATTGAGTTTTTAACGGAATATTCGATAAAAAGCATACTTTAATCAATCAAAACTACTGTTTAATCAATTTGTTTTTTACATTTGTCGATGAGAACTGCAGTTCATCTATCGTTTTTTGTCATTGGTAGAAAAGTTGAATTACTCTGAATAATAATACGCAAATTGCGGTATAAATTGTTTGATTTATGGAAGAATTACACATTAACGCAACTACACAGACCCCTTTTATCCATTTTAATGGTAAGAGCGGTGTGATGGAGATTAAAGGCCGTTCGATTCCTGATCAACCAGATGAATTTTGGTTGCCTATATTGAATTGGTTTGAAACGTATTTATTAAACCCAAACGCTTCTACCGTTGTTAAAATTAATTTAGAATATTTCAATATCTCATCTTCAAAGAGGATTTTGTTTTTATTGTATAAGTTGAATGAACTTGCTGAAATTGGTAAAGATGTTCATGTTGAATGGTTGTACCGTGAAACGGATGAAGACATGTACGAAGTTGGACAAGATTATGCTTATATGGTAAAAGTACCGTTTATATTTAAAGAATATATTGATATGGATATAGCAATTGCTGTCTAGAATTCCTGAAAAAGATAATTAAACACCTTCACAAGAGGTGTTTTTTTTTGCTTTGTGAATTCTATAGTCAGATTTCTGTTATTTTTGTTGAAAATTGAAATTTTGAGATTATTAAAAGATATTCCACACGAACGATTCAAAATTCAACTCTTGAATTACAATGCTAAATATATTGTAAAGATTGAATTGGGTCAATTTGAACAACTTTTCAAAATTGGAGAGCTGGATGTAAATAGTTTGGAAGAAATAGAAAAAATGATTTCACCTGAACTACTTTCTAATTGTTTAAAGCGTTTTATCGAAATGCGAAATGATTGGGAACATGAATTTAAAAAGAATACAAATCAATTGTAAAAAGATTATGAATAGATTAATGGTATTAACTACTGTGATTTTGTTAGGAATAACAGCATGTGGTAAGAAAGAAAAGGTAAAAGAGAATTCTACACCAAAAGTCGTTTCAAGAGATATGAAAGGCCTGAAAATTGCTTTTTATAACAGTGATAGTTTAAAAGTAACGTTCGAGTATTTTAAGAAAGAAGAGGCGATTGTTACAAAAAAACAAACAGCTTTTCAAAATGAAGTTGAACGTAGAACAAAAGAATATCAAAATTACATCATGCGGAACAATGAGAAATTGAGAAGTGGTTTATTGTCCGAAAATGAACAAGCTCAAATTCAACAACGCGCGCAACAAATGGAATCTGATTTAATGCAATATCAGCAAAATGAAGGTGCCAGATTGGAAAAAGAGACAATGGAAAAGCTGGAGGCAATTAGCAAGAAAATTGAAGTTTTTGGAAAGCAATTCAGCGAAAAAAATAATATTGATATCTTATTGATTCATGGCCAAGGTGGGCAAATCAACTTCATTAACTCTGCAATGGACGTAAGTAAAGAATTTGCTGCTTTTTTGAATCAACAGCAAGCTGAAATTGAAAACGATTCTAAGAAATAAAAAACTATGTTTATTGCACGTCAAAAGCAACAAGAAAATATTGCTGAATATGTTTTATACATGTACCAAATTGAAGATTTAGTACGTGCCTATGATTTTGATTTAGAAGCTATTATAGATGGTTATGTTCGGCCACAATTGCCCGACAATTCATTTATTGAACAATATAAAGATTGGTATAGAGAAATCATTTCACAAATGAAATCTCAACGTATTGAAAAATTAGGTCATTTACATGATTTAAAGGATGTACTTGTAGAGATTTCCTTTTTGCATAATACGCTCTTGAATCAAGCGAATGATGAAAAATACCGTGTTTTGTTCGAAACTGGAACGCCTTATATTGAAGAATTCAAGGAACGCTCAAATCTAAAAGATAAAAATCAAATTGAAGTTTTGTTTCACGCTTTATACATGAAGCTTTTACTGCGGATGAAAGGTAAAGAAATCAGTGCTGAAACGGAAGAAGCTTTTGATGCTATGCGGATTATTTTGGCCTATTTAGCAAACTCATACCGTCAAATGAAAAGTGGTGACATGAATTTTTTGAATAATTAATAAATTATTGCTGTATTTTAGATAAGCTATTTTTATTTATTCTTTTGCTCCATGATTTTTAGCTGTTTCGATCCAATGTTCGACAAGATTTTTTGAATTAGCTCCAATTCCAATAGCAAGATACAAAGCAATCGCCATCATTAATGCAGAAGCTTCATGAAGTTCTTGATTTGTTTGTAAGGCCGCAAATTTTTCTTGAGCTTTTGTCTGTAATAAATCATTATGTATTTCCGCAAACGAAATAGGATCATTCAGATCTGCTGTTATTTCCGGAATCATCAAATAATCGAGCCATTCAACTCCAATTTTCTCCGCTAAAGATTCAGGAAGATCATTGCCCATCATTCTCCATGCGTTGAGTGTTTTCGTTTCACCAGATTCGGATAAACCAGTATCAAGAAGAAGTGTAAAAGCAATGTCTGCTATATTTTGCATTAAATCGAGATAAGCATCTTGTGCCTTTTCAAACGTCTCTGTTTCTTGGCCCTTCAGGTATTCTCCAACACTTAAATGAGGTAAGTCAAAAACTTCAGGACAACCATTTGAACATGGGAATTCCTTACCTTGGAAAATATAGTTTACTTCATTACTTTGAATGTGTCTTCCAAGTGGAAATAACCGACAAGCTAAAGGTCTACTCAAATGAACACTGCATCCAAAATTTTCAATATATTGATTGCATGCTTGTTTGCCTCGTGCATCTTTCTTTCCTTGGAATTTCATTCGAATTCCTCCGAAATCAGTATAAAGATCACGAAATTCGCTTGCTGTTATTTTTTTTTCATTGGCAAGACAAAGCAATTCCCAAGGATTGAGGAAAACAAGGTTTCCATGGCAACAAGTTCCAATTCGAGTGCATGTAAGTGGTAATTTATCTTGAATTTTTAATTTTGTTGTTACCATTCTTGGTTTTTGTAATAGTTAGATTCAAGAAATCGGTGAATCAAAATCATTATTTCCTGTCAGTTGAAAATATTTTGCCAGGATTTAATATTCCCTTAGGGTCAAAAACTACTTTAATATTCCGCATTAAATTCAGACTTACTTCAGGAAAGGCAATATCCATATATGATTGCTGTACCAAGCCAATTCCATGTTCACCAGAAAGAGTACCTCCTAATCTCACTACTTCAGTAAACAATTCACGGATAGCTTTAGGAAGATCGATTTCCCATTGTTCATCCGATAAATCACCTTTAATAATGTTAACATGCAAGTTTCCATCACCAGCATGACCATAGCAAACGGAATGTAAGCCATATTTCTTCCCAATCGTTTTCACATGATGCAGAAGACGAGGTAATTCATATCTCGGAACGACAGTGTCCTCTTCTTTGTAGATAGATTGAGATTTTACCGCTTCACCAACTTTTCTTCTCAAGGACCATAGACTATTTTTTTGTGCTTCACTTTCAGCAAAAAGAATTTCGTCTGTTTCAAAAGTTTCAAGCACTTCCATAATTCTCTCACATTCAGTCATTAAAAGTTCTTGATTAAAGCCGTCAACTTCAATTAATAAATGCGCGGCATGATTTTCTTTGACTTCAATGGTTCGATCTCCGGTGAATTTTTGTGTCCATGTTAAAGCATCCCGCTCCATGAATTCTAATCCACTCGGGGTAATTCCAGCTCTGAAAATTGCTGCAACAGCTTCACACGCTTTTTCAGCATCGAAAAAAGGAACGAGCATCAGCAAATCATGAGTAGGGTGGGGAATAAGGCGCAAAACAATTTTTGTTATTACTGCGAGCGTTCCTTCTGAGCCTACAATTAATTGTGTGAGATTATAACCAGTAGCATTTTTCAAAACATTGGCACCAGTCCAAATAATTTCACCGGTAGGTAAAACGACTTCAAGATTCAGCACATAATCTTTCGTAACGCCATATTTTACAGCTTTAGGACCACCTGAATTTTCAGAAACATTTCCTCCAATGAAACAACTTCCTTTACTTGCAGGATCCGGAGGGTAAAACAATCCTTTTTCTTTTACTGCATTTTGTAAAACTTGCGTAATTACTCCTGGTTCAGTTGTTACTTGATGGTTTTTTTCGTCTATATGAAGAATACGGTTGAATTTCTCCATAGACAAAGCCACTCCTTTATGAATGGGTAATGCACCTCCACTTAATCCAGTTCGAGCACCTGAAGGCGTTACGGCAATGTTCTTTTCATTACAATAAGTTAGGATTTCAGAAACTTCTTCTGGCGAAATAGGTTTTAAAACTACTTCAGGTAAAAAGGATAAATCTTCTGTTTCATCATGACTATATGCATATAAATTAGCTGAATCAACATAACATCTGTCTCCAAGAAGTTCAATGAAATAATTTATATCAGTTGTTTGAAGTGGGGTAAAATTTGACATGTGAATTTAAGCTTAAGAAAGAATGTATTCTGAATCTAATTTCGGGATTTTCGCCTCCCATCCTAGTTCAGTTTGAATTTTAACACGTAAGGCATCTGTTTGATGAGGCTCTCCATGATTTAAGAATAGTTCAATTGGTTTTTTATCAAAATTTCTTAACCAATCAATCATTTCCATTTGATCACCATGAGCAGAAAGAGAAGTTATTGAACTTATATGGCATTTTACTTTTCTGTATTCACCATAAAACTTAATTTCTTGATTTCCCTCCATTATCGCTCTTCCACGTGTTCCTTCACCTTGAAAACCAACAAAAAGCAGCGTGTTATTTGGATTATCTATATGATTATTCAGGTAGTGCAAAATTCTACCACCTGACATCATTCCACTTCCCGCCAAAACAATTTTTGGTGTTTTATCTGCAACGACTGTTTTTGAATGTTCAAAATCACTTACAAAATGCGCATCTTCATACATTCTACTTAAATCATAGTACGATAAATTTTGCCATTCTGGGAAATGATTATAAACACTTGTTGAGTTGATTCCCATCGGTGAATCCAAATAAATTGGCATATTTGGCAACAAATCTTCTTCACGTAATTGATGAAGAATAAACATTAATTCTTGCGTTCGTTCCACAGCAAATGAAGGGATCATCAAAATACCTTTTCTATCAAATGTTTCTTGAATAATTTTTAATAATTCAGCTTTAACATCGCCAGTAGAATGAATTCTATCGCCATAGGTCGATTCAAGAATGATATAATCTGCCTCTTTTATTTTTTCCGGTGGATATAATAACATGGGAGACTTTCTTCCGATATCTCCAGAAAAAACGATTTTCTTATCATTAACATGTAAATCAACAAAAGTAGAACCCAAAATATGACCATTGTTAAGTAATTGGAATTTAATTGAATTGTCAATAATTACCCATTCATGTAATTCATGAAACTCAAAATGTTTCATTGCTTCAATAACATCTTCAACTGTATAGAGGGGTTCTGCTTTCTTGTGTTTAGAATAGTGGTTTTTATTAGCTCTTTCTGCATCTTCTTCTTGAATCTTAGCACTGTCCGATAAAATAATTTGTGCCAATTCCATTGTAGGTTTTGTGCAATGAATTTTCCCAGTAAAACCTTTTTTCACTAATAATGGGATATATCCACAATGATCTAAATGAGCATGTGTTAGAATTATTTCGTCAATGCTCGCTGGATTAATAGGAAATGGCGCCCAATTCATTAGTCGGAGTTCTTTCAATCCTTGAAACAAACCACAATCAACCATGATAGTTTTTTTCGGAGTCTCAATTATGGTTTTAGAACCCGTAACTGTTCCTGCGCCACCGAGAAATTTTATTTTGAATTCTGATTCTTTCATAACAAATCAATGTGTTTATCAAAGCTAAGGTTTATTCAAAAAAAAAACGAGTTAAACTCGCTTTTCTTTTAATAGTGTCAATCATCTAGATAAAACTATGCAATTTAGGGTCCTTATCTTTCCATTTATAAAATTTTATCAGCCACAGATGCACGGATTAATTTTGTGAATCTGTGGCAATGATTAAGCATTACAACCTTGCCTCCATATTTCTTAAAAAGAAAACCTAATTGCCTTTAATCTCAAATTCAGTTCTACGATTTTGTTGTTTGCCATCCTCAGAATTATTTGATGCAATTGGTTTTAATGCACCATATCCTTTAGCAACCATTCTATTTGCAGCAATTCCTTTACTTGTTAAATAAGCAACAACCGCTTCAGCACGACTTTGAGATAATGTTTCATTCAAAGTTGCAGAACCAGTATTATCTGTATGACCTGAGATTTCTATTTTCAACGTTGGAACATCTTTCATTAATTTTAATAATCGCTCCAACTCAGAATTAGATTCAGGTCGCAACGTTGACTTTCCAATATCAAAG
This sequence comes from Flavobacteriales bacterium, assembly GCA_947505255.1. Taxonomy (GTDB): domain Bacteria; phylum Bacteroidota; class Bacteroidia; order Flavobacteriales_D; family Crocinitomicaceae; genus M0103. Next base: position 4,452 of record CANNKP010000064.1, on the reverse strand, counting down.
AAAATATTTCTTAAGGCAATTTTACTGCCAATCGCAATGTTTTTAAGTTCAATGACTTTGTTTACCAAATTATCTGCCGCTCCATTTGGAATATCGAAATTCTCTGAGTGAAACAAGTATTTATCCGCTTTAACAGCGATTCCATAATTTTTTCCAGAAGCTAATGTGATAATGAATTTACCAGTAGCACTATTCGTAGTGAAGGTTTCAATAACTTTTCCAGTAACATTATCTGTGATTTCAATGTTTGCCTCAACGGGTTTCTTCGTCATTGCATCAAGTGTTATTCCCTTGAAAACAGTAAATGATTTTTTCTTTACATCAACGGTAGCTTCAACTTGTGAATCTTTCATTGGCATTGCAATGGAGGAAAGTAGGTAATCCTCAACATCTGTAATCGGTGTTTTTTCAGGTCCCCAAAATGTTACTTTGTAAATATCATAGCCACCTTTTCCTCCAGCTCGATTAGATGAGATGTACGCAAACTTTCCATTTGCAGTTCCAGCGAAGAAAAAATCATCGTACGGTGTATTAATAGGATATCCCATATTGACAGGTTTTGTCCATTGACCTTGAACTTTTTTAGATACAAAAACATCATATCCACCAATTGATTCATGACCTTCAGACGCGATATACATTGTTTCATCATCAATATGAAGATAAATTGGGCCATCATTGAATTTAGAATTGATTAATGTAACCATAGTAGCCGCCATATAATCTTTTTGAATCTTACTTTGCATCGCGCTGTACATGATATCAAAGCCATTTGCTCTATTGTCATTATCTCTAGAGAAGAAAATACTCCACCCATCAGGATTATAAGCGGCATATTTTTCATTTGCTTTTCCTGAAGAGATTTGAAAATGCAATAATGCAGGATCTGACCAATTCAATCCATTTAACTTACTTTCAAAAATATCAAGTTGACCATTTACTTCTCTGTGAAGTAACATTTTTGTACCATTATAGCTTAAATTGTTTGATACATCGTCACCAATTGTATTTAATGGCCCAGAAATTTGTTTGGGTGTGGCCCATTTTCCATCGTTTAAAGTGGATGAGTAAATGTCTTGATCAAATCCGCCTACCTCATTTGGAGTGTGACCATTAGATCTGTTAGATGTTAATACTATTTCAGAACCGTCAGTAGTTATAGAAGGTGCAAAATCATCGGAATCAGAACTTAATTCAGGAACATTGTCTACCCATGCACGAATTGGCGAAGCTTTTAATGCTTTTGCTGCTTTGCATTCGTTTTTATGCTGGGTAACGAATTTGGAGAAGTTATCAGCCTTTTTGTAACCTGTTTCAAATTCAATATAGGCTTTTGATGCTTCATCAAATTTTTCTTCCAATTGCAATGAATAACCCAAATAGTAATTCATAAATGGGTCACAAGCTGGGTCTAAGTTAAATGCTTTTTTTAAGTATTCAATTGATTTAAATGGATCTGTTGAATTTGCATAACAAACGCCAATTTTAAAATTCAATTGACCATTTTTTGGATTGAATTTTTGTGCAATCATGTATTCTTTTAATGCTTTTTGAAAGTTTAAACCAGGACTTTGTACCAAGAAAATTGCTTCATTTCCAAGCGCCAGGAATTCATCTCCTTTTTTGATAGCATCTTCAGCTTTTTTAAGTCCTTCCTTATCTTCTTTGAAATTGGCAGACTTAAATTCAACATTTTGTGCTAATGCAACAACTGTAAAAACAAGCGTGAGTGCAGTAATAATATATCTTTTCATCTCTAAATTATTTTTATTCGTTGCAATTGCTTGAGTAATAATTTTTACCCAATTCTACTCCCAATTGTTTCGCTTTAAACCAATCATCGCAGGCGCCATTCATGTCACGTGTCATTTCTTTCGCATTGGCGCGATTGACATATGCGTTACCATAGTTTGAATCTATATTTACTGCTTTGTCAGCATATTCTAGTGCTTTTTTATATTCTTTTAATTTAAAATAAATAGCACTTAAATTCGATGCAGATGGGGCATATTTAGGATTAATTTCTAATGCTTTCTCAAAATCTTTTTTAGCATCATCTAATCTGTTTTGTTCCATTTGCGTTGCTCCACGATTGTTGAAAGCCATATAAAACGTAGGGTCAACAGAAATTGCTCGATTGAAAGCTGCCATGGCACCAACATAATCTTTTGTTTTCTTTTTGGTGGTTCCAATGTTATTTAATGCAAATGCCATTTTAGGGTTTTTACGAACGGCTTCTTCATAATCAGTGATAGCTTTTGGGTAATTTCCTAACATGCGGTAACAACTTCCTCTATCATTGTATGCGAAAGCAAAATTGGGATCTAATTCAATTGCTTTAGAAAAATGTTTAATCCCTCCATTATAATCCGCTTGTAAGAAACGAAGTGTTCCATAATTATAATACGCTTTTGCGTTCTTCGGGTCAATAGAAATCGATTTCTCATAATCTTTTTCTGCTTTCAAATAATCATTTAATCCTTGAAAAGCTCTCCCTCTTTGAAAATATGCTTTCGAATAGTAAGGGTCTTTTTCTATGAGTGTATTTAATGTTTTTGCCGCATCTGTATATTTTTCAGCTTCATTTTCAGCGACTCCTTTGTTATAATATGCAGCGGTGAAATTTGGATCAAATTGGATTGACTTCGCAAATTCTGTAATTGATGCGGTATAACTTTTTTCAGAGAATAATTTGATTCCCTGGTTATAGGCTTCTTGACTTTGAGCTACCGCTTCATTTTGAAGGTTTAATGCTTTGATTGAATCTCGATACGCTTTTTCTAAAGGAGTAAGCTCCTCTAGCTGCGCATATGAGCTTATCCCAAAAGCTAAGCTTAGCTTTAAAAGGAGAAAATACTTTTTTTTCACGTTGTTAACTTTGAGGTTTTTGGAAATCGAATATACAAACTATCGATTTCATCTATAAAATTAGTTTTCAACAATTTCAAAAATGTTACCTTTATCAAATCAAACAAAATGTATGTCAAAAGAAGTTTATATTGTTGATGGAATAAGAACAGCCATCGGGAGTTTTGGAGGAACATTATCTGCAGTAAGAGCTGATGATCTTGGGGCTCATGTGATTAAGTCACTGATGGAAAGAAATCCTAATCTAGATCCCTCATTAATTGAAGATGTAATTTTTGGTTGTGCTAATCAGGCAGGAGAAGACAATAGAAATGTTGCTAGAATGGCTGGTTTATTAGCCGGTTTACCTTTTCAAACTGGAGGAGAGACGGTTAATAGATTGTGTGCTTCTGGAATGGCTGCTACGATTAATGCTGCACGCGCAATTAAAGACGGTGCTGGTGATATTTATATTGCAGGTGGCGTTGAAAACATGACACGAGGACCATGGGTTATTTCTAAAACTTCATCAGCATATGGTCGTGATGCTCAAATGTATGATTCATCTTTTGGTTGGAGATTCATTAACCCAAAAATGGAAGAATTGTATGGTGTTGATGGGATGGGCAATACAGCAGAAAATTTAGTTGATTTGTATGGAATTGAGAGAGAGGCACAAGATCAATTCTCTTTATGGTCGCAGCAAAAAGCGGCTAAGGCAATAGCGAATGGGAGATTGGCACTAGAAATTGTTCCTGTTATCATTCCGCAAAGAAAAAAAGATGCAATAATTTTTGATCAAGATGAGTTTGCTCGTCCTGAAACTACTTTTGAAAGTTTAAGCGGTTTGCGTCCTGCATTTAAAAAGGATGGAACTGTAACGGCCGGAAATGCTTCAGGCTTAAATGACGGAGCTGCTGCTTTGCTAATTGCTTCTGAAGATGCGGTTATTAAGAATGGTTTAAAGCCGTTGGCTAGAATTGTTGGCGCTGCAGTGGCAGGAGTTGAACCAAGAATTATGGGAATTGGACCTGTTTATGCTTCTCAAAAAGTACTTCAAAGAGCTGGTTTGACATTAGATCAAATGGATATTTTGGAATTGAATGAAGCATTCGCTGCGCAAGTATTAGCATGTACACGTAAACTTGGTTTAGCTGATAATGACCCTCGAATAAATCCAAATGGAGGCGCAATTGCATTAGGACATCCACTTGGAATGTCAGGCGCAAGAATTTTGCATTCTGCAGCAATAGAATTACAAAAGACAAATAAGCGATATGCACTTGTAACAATGTGTATCGGTGTAGGACAAGGTTATGCTACGATAATAGAACGAGCATAAAACCAACCATTTACTCAAAAAATACGTTACATGAGTGTGAAGAAATTATATGTTTTACCATTTCTTGGAATATTTTTACTTTTTTCTTGTCATAAGGAAAAAACAACGTGGGATTCTAATTGGGTTGCGCCACTTGTAAATGATACATTATCCTTAAAAAACCTTGTAAACGATTCAACCCTAACTACTGGTTTAAGTACATTTTATCAGGTAGATTTAACTAGAACTATATTAAATTTAGGAATAGAGGATATCGTTTCAAT
>CANNKP010000063.1 GCA_947505255.1 Flavobacteriales bacterium | reverse complement strand
GAAAGTGATGAATTTCTTCGTTGCAATGGTTTGTTTGGTATTTCTTGTCGTATCGTTGAACATCGATATTTTCAAATTATTCATTCGAAATGAAGCCTATTATGTTGGTTTGGGAGTTGTGCCCATCTTATTATTAGCGAATGTTTTTTTAGGTATTTATTACAACCAAAGTATTTGGTATAAGTTAAGTGGGCAAACAAAATTTGGAGCTTTTATCGCAATCGCTGGAGCTGGATTAACGCTGATAATAAATATGATTTTTATCCCAATTTATGGTTTTATGGCATGTGCGTGGGCAACTTTAATTGTATATGCTTTCCAAATGGTTGCATCGTATTTATTAGGACAGAAATATTATCCAATCAAATATAATTTGCGAAAATTTGGTTTGTATTTGGGAGTCGCATTGTTCTTCTATTTTATTACCCGAATGCTTGATATTCAAGGTTCAATGGGAAAACTATTTGTCCATAATGCGCTCATATTACTTTATATTGCGATGGTTTATTCCTTCGAAAAATCATCCTTTAAAAAAGCATAATCTATTGTTAAGATTCTGATGTTGATTTCTAAGTAATCTAGCGCATTTCATCCACTTTCTTTTTCGTATTTTTGAATTCAATTTGAAACGGATGCAAGTTAAAATTATTAATAAGTCAAAACATAATTTACCAGCGTATGAAACAACTTCATCTGCAGGTTTAGATGTTCGTGCGAGCTTGGATGCACCAATTGAATTAAAACCGTTAGAAAGGGTATTGGTGAAAACAGGACTTTTTATGGAAATTCCAGCAGGTTTTGAATGTCAAGTGCGACCAAGAAGCGGTTTGGCTTTCAAAAATGGGATTACTGTTTTAAATTCTCCCGGAACTATCGATGCAGATTATAGAGGAGAAGTTGGGGTGATATTAATCAACCTTTCAAATGAGACATTTGTTATTGAAGACGGAGAACGAATCGCTCAATTGGTTTTTGCAAAAGTGGAGCAAGCCGAATGGAATATATCTATTGAATTATCAGAAACCGAACGAGGAGCTGGTGGATTTGGTAGCACAGGAGTTAAGTAATTGAGAATTCGGAATTCAGGATTCGGAATTTTTGAAAAAATAATATAGGGAATAAGAGTTTAGGATAAATCCTGAATTACAAATCCCAAATAAATAATTGTAAGCATGAATATAATTGTTCCAATGGCGGGACGTGGAAGTCGTCTTCGCCCACATACATTAACAGTTCCAAAACCACTGGTACCAGTTGGTGGGAAACCAATTGTCCACAGATTAGTAGAAGATATTGCAGCTGTTTGCACGGAAAGTATAGACGAAATTGCTTTTGTAATTGGTGTTGATTTCGGTGATGAGGTGGAAAAAGAATTAATCGCTGTTGCGGCAAGTTTAGGAGCAAAAGGGTCGATTCATTATCAAGAGAAACCGCTCGGAACGGCTCACGCTGTTTTGTGTGCAAAAGAAAAATTGACAGGACCAGTAGTTGTTGCCTTCGCGGACACTTTATTTAAAGCGAATTTCAAAATTGATCCAAACGATGACGGAATTTTATGGGTAAAGCAAATTGAAGATCCTAGTGCTTTTGGGGTGATTAAAATGAACGAGGAAGGTGAGATTATTGATTTCGTTGAAAAACCAAAAGAATTCGTTTCAGATTTGGCAATGATTGGGATTTATTATTTCAAAGATGGCGAACGCTTGCGAACAGAATTAGAATATTTGATTGATAACAACATTATTAAAGGTGGGGAATATCAATTACCAGATGCTTTGCGTCGTTTAACTGAAGCTGGATACAAATTTAAACCAGGAGAAGTTACCGAATGGTTAGACTGTGGAAATAAAGAAGTTACAGTTCATACCAATCAACGTGTGTTGGAATATGATTTTGAAAAGAATAAAATGATGGTGGCCGAATCAGCTGATATTATTGATTCTGTAATTATTCCTCCTTGTTTTATTGGCGAAGGAGTTGTGATTGAAAATTCGGTCGTTGGCCCACATGTTTCATTAGGAAATGGCACACGGATAATGAATTCTATCATTTCAAATTCGAATATTCAGCAAAATTCTGAAGTAACAAATGCAGTAATTAAAAATTCAATGATTGGCTCAAATGCGAATTATGCCGGTTCGGCACGTGATTTGAGTCTTGGCGATTTCTCAACTGTTAACGAATGAGGTTTTATAGCTATTTAACGATTTTCTTGGTTTTATTTCTTGTTTCATGTGCTTCAACAAAGAAATCAAAAGAGGCACTAGGATTTTCCGCTGCAGAGTATCCTTATATTGAAAAATTTCATGAAGGTGTGCGGCTGAAAACACGTGGTCAAATCAAAGAGGCAATTGCCATGTTTGAACAATGCCTGTTGATTAAACAAACTGATGATGCTGTTTATTATGCTTTATCAGAATTAAGTTTGATGAATGGTAACCAAGCGAAATCTGCCGAATATATTTTACAAGCAGCGAAATTAGACCCAAACAATATTTGGTATACGCAAGAATTGGCATATATGCAATTTGAGCAAGGTAATTTTACCGAATCAGCTAAAAACTTCCAGAAATTAGTAAAGAACGAGCCACGAAATGTTGAGTGGTTATACGGTTATGCAGAATGTTTGGTGAAAACAGGAAAAACTTCTGAGGCAATAAAAATGTTCGATAAAACGGAAGATCAAATTGGCATTCAACCAGAACTTTCCATCCAGAAATTCAAATTGTATATTGAAATAAAACAAGCTGAAAAAGGAATTCAAGAATTGGAAAAAGCACGCAAACTTTATCCTGAAGATGCACAGTTGTTGGCGACATTAGTTGATTATTATTTTCAAACAAATCAAGCAGAAAAAGCACTTTCATTCTTGGAAGAATTAGTTAAAGCAACACCAGATAATGGAAGAGCACATTTAGCTTTAGCGGATATCTATAGACAGCAAGGAAAACAAGAATTGGCGTATGTAGAATTGAAAAAAGCGTTTCAATGTGAAGATGTCGATATTGATACGAAAATGAAAATCCTAATTAACATTCACGAAGCAACGTATAAAATTGATCCTGAAATTTTTGAATTAGTCGAAATATTGGTGTCTCAATATCCTGAAGAAGCAAAAGCATATTCGATTCGGGGCGACTATATGCTCAGAGCTGAAAAGGAAGATGAGGCTCTAAAATCTTATAAAGAAGCTTTGAAATTTGATAAATCCCAATATCCAATTTGGAATCAAGTGATGATTATGGAATACCAAAAATCCAAATTTGAAGATTTATATGAGGATAGTAAAGTTTGTTTAGAATATTTTCCCACAATAGCGTCAGTATATCTTTTAAACGGTATAAGTGCTGTTCAATTAAAGAAATATGAGGAAGCAATCTCTACGTTAGAAACAGGCAAAGATCTTGTGGTAAATGATAAAGAAATGGAATCGGAAATATATAGCCAACTAGGGGAAGCGTATTTTGGGAGTAAAAATTATAATGCTGGTAAAGTGAATTATGAAAAAGCAATGGTTTTGGATCCTAAAAGCATGTTAATTAAAAATAATTATGCGTACCGTTTGGCTTTAGCTAAAATTGATTTACCACTTGCATTGACTATTGCTAATGAAATTTTAAAAGAAAACAGTGACGTCTCACATTTTATAGATACAAAAGGGTTTGTGCTTTTTCAATCTGAAAAATATCCAGAATCATTGCTGTTTTTTGAAAAAGCATATAAAATAAAACCTTCTGATAAAATCATCGTTGAACACTTGGGAGACGGTTATTTGAAAACTGGGAATAAAGAAAAAGCGGTCGAATTTTGGTTGAAGGCAAAAGAATTGGGATCAACAAATAAGAATCTTGATAAGAAAATTGAACGAAAAGAATATTATGAACCATTATATTAAATATTTCACCTTTCTAGGAACAATGGTTCTTTTGTTTTCATGTGCGAAACAAATGACCGATGTACAGCTAGAAAAGTTGCCCCGCAAAAAGACCCAGGAATTAATTTCAACGATGGATAGTATTTCCCATATTAAACCAACGTTTTTTTACACTAAAATAGCAACTGAATTTTCAGATACCAACCGAAATATTAGCTTTAAAACTTCTATTCGAATGGTTAAGGATAGCGCGATTAATACACTTATTACATACGCGAAAATTCCAATTATTAATTCCATAATTACTGCGGATACAGTTAAAATTGTCAATAAAAGGGATAAATGTTACATCATTCAAAGTTTGGGTTATATCAAAGAAAACTTTGGAATTGATTTTAATTACAGAAACTTGGAAGAATTGATTTTGGGCATGCCATTAGATTATGACACAACACAAAAGTATTTTCAAATACATGACCCGTATAATTATGTCATTTCGTCGCATAAAAAACGTGAAATGAAACGATTGGATCGCAATGGCAGACAGATTGAACGTGATGATATTTTGGTCAAATATTTCTTAACGGATGATGCAACGAATTTGAAAGGAATGATTATTGAAAGCCCGTCTGATTCAACGACAATTCAAGTAGATTATTTGTCAAGAGAATTCGTGCAAGGATACAATCTTCCAAAGGATGTATTTATTAAAATTACGTCTCCAAGAAATAAAATGCGAATCACTTTAAGTTACGATAAAGCTGAAATAGATCAGCCACAACCATTATTTCTTGTAATCCCTGAAGGCTATGAAGAGTGCAAATAAAATAAGTATTATCCTTTTCTGTTTTTGTGCAACTTTATTGAATGCTCAAACAACAAGTGAGAAGTTAAAAACGGAACAATCTCGTTTGGAAAAGAAAATTTCCAATACTAAATCGCTTTTGAATAAATCTAAGAGCAACACTGAAGCTTCTTTGAATGAATTGCGCTTAATAGATAATCAGATCAAGTTTCGAGAAGAATTGGTTTCTAATTTTGATAATCAAGTACGCGGTGCGGAAATAAAAGTTGTTGAAAAAGGATCGGAAATCAAAGATTTACAAAACAAATTAGCGAGTTTAAAGGCTCAATACAAAGACTTGCTTTTGTATGCTTACAAGCACCGAAATAAATTCGGAAAGATGATGTTTGTCTTTTCATCAACAAATTATAACGAAGCAATTAAACGTGGAAATTACCTCGAAAGAATTGCTGACATTCAAAATAAACAGTTTTTAATTATCCGTCAACATCAAGGTTTAATTAAAAAAGAAATTACTTCTATCGAGAAAGAAAGGCTATATAAATTGGCTGTTTTACAAGAAAAGAAATCTGAAAAGGCCTCGATTGAAAAAGACAAACAAAAACAAGAAGTTGTATATAAAAAGTTCAAACAAGAAGAAGGTGCATTGGTAAGCCAATTGAAGGCGGATGAAAAGAAAAAAGCCGTTCTAAAGCAAAAAATTAACGATGCTATTCAAAATGAAATTGCTGCCGCTGAAGCAAAACGTAAAAAAGCCGAGGCCGCTGCTGCTACAAAAAAGAAAAACGCAACGGCATCAACTTCTACAACGGCATCAGCAACAGTCACTAAACCTGAAACTTCTCCAGATAAAGTCATTAATGTGACTGTTGAAACAAAAGAAACGGCTGCATTAAGCAAAAGTTTTGAAGGGAATAAAGGTAAATTACCTTGGCCTGTAGATAAAGGTTCGTTGACAGAAGGTTTTGGTAAAAATCCTCATCCTACATTGGATAATGTGTTTACGAATAATAATGGGATTGATATTAGTTCTCCTAAAAACGCACAAGTTAGAGCCGTTTTTGAAGGAGAAGTAACAAGTGTTTTGAGTATTCCAGGTGCTGGGAAAGTGGTGATTATTAAGCACGGAAATTACCGCACAGTATATAGTAATTTACAGGATACTTATGTGAAATCTGGATCAAAAGTGAGTACAAAGCAAGCAATTGGTTCTTTGCTCGTGTCCGATGGAGCATCAGTGTCTGTTGCTCATTTTGAAATACATCAGGTTGTTGGAACACTTGTTCAATGCTTGAATCCATCACTTTGGGTGAGTCATTAACAGCGCTAAATTATGGCGTTACTGAAAAAGATTAAAATTTAGTGTGATTCATTGCTATTTAATAAACTTGAAAATTTTATCTAACAATTCGAATAAAGGGTCGAATTATAAAAATTAATGTATTTTTAATTTCACTGTTAAACTGATGCCTAAGCCAAATTTCGTATTGAATGATTTTCATAAAAGAGAAATTTTTAAGAAAATTTGTATGCGTGTTGGATTTCCAATTCGCACGAAATTAGATTGCAAAAAAGTGAGTGAATTAATTGAAAAAGATGGGTTAATAGGGGTTTCGGAAAGCACTATTTATCGCTTGTTTCTTTTCAATGACAGTTCTAATAGACCCTATTTACATACGTTAAATGTTTTAGCCAGTTTTACTGGATTTATTGATTGGAATGATTTTGAAGCCCAACAAAACAAAATTGATTCATTCCTTTTTGGTTTTGGTAAATTTGAGGATAATGGTAAGATAGAAAGCCTCATTTCAGTTTGTATTCGCACAAATGAACTGAAACCACTTTTCACGTATTCCCTGCAATTAAATGAAATCAATGATTCTAGCTTAAAAGGGAAATTTGCTGAAGAAATTTTTAAAGCAACACTTTTGAATAGCGATAATGAGTTGTTTTTTAAAAATTTCTATAAATTACCTGTTATTCGAGAATATTATTTTGAGCTTTTGGCCGATCCAACTTTTTCTATTCCAGGTTACGAAATTGGGATTGAATATTATTTAAAAGACTTAAAACCGGAAGAATCTTTAAAAGATTTGCAGGATTATATATTTGGGAACTGTCTGCTATTTAGGCATTATTACATGACAAAAAAAATGGATAAAGCGCAGAAAGTTGGACGGTTATTGTTCGATGAATTATCCTTAACTGATCAGCAATTGAGCGAAATTCACATCTTTCCTATCGCTCGATATCTTTCATGTAAACTCTTGTATTTAGATTTAAATCACCGAATAAATGAAATAGCAGAATTTCTAGCTTGGTTAATGCTCCATTTGACAAAGGAAATAATAAAATTACCAGAAAGTGATCAACGCATTCTTTTTTACTGTATTGGGGAATCTTTTATTCTGAATTCATACATAACCTTGAAGGAACAAAATCAATTTAAAGAATTATTTGCGCATTTATTTGAACTATACCCCAAACAACTATTTGATAAAAATCTTGAAAAAATTGTGCCTTATTTTAACAGGAATGGTTCTGTCTATTTATTAGATAACATTTAGTAAAATTAAACAGTTCCAATGAATTCCAATTTTGGTCTTCCACGATGGTTTTTTGATTCAAACTTTTATATCACTATTTCGAAATACTGGAGTTTTATTCTTCATTACGATCAAAATTTTGATGCTTTTCGCCCTTTACCAATTGACAGATATTATTATTCCATGTCATTGGGTATTCAGCTGAAACTTTGAGTTAATCCAACAATTCAAACACCCATGTTTGCCCAGTTTGTTTTGCAAATGAATGGATGTTAGTGTCTAAAATTGATTTAACAGAATTTTGCGCATACAGACTTGCTGTTGCTGCTTCAATTAAAATACGAGCATTCGTTTCATTGTCGTGTTTAACTGAAATTTTGGAAGGTGGAAATTGCGCTTCTATTTTTTGATTTTTCACAAAATAGGCATGTCCCACGAATTGGATAATAAGTTCTGCAATGGATTCAATTTTGTTTGTGCAAGTCTGGAATCGTTCAAATACAAGCTGATTAAAAGGCGCGTAAGTCATGGCTTTTTTAAGCTGACCAGCAAAGGCAAGCGCTTTGATACTTCGCACAAGAATCCAACAGGCATCATGGTGGTTGTGAAAATGTGTAGCTTCAATTATTCTATCCAAATGGCTTAATAGGCTGCCTTTTATTTTGTTGTTTTTGAAGTCTAATAAAAGTTGAATTTCATATAAGCGAGATAATTCATGGAAATGCAGTTGTTCCTTTGAAATAGTATTTAGTTCAATAAGATTGAAATCGTTTAGATCAATAGTTTGGTCGGAATAGATTGATTTACTTGCTAGAAAACATTTTAAAAACAGCTGATGACCGGGTTTGGACGATGCAGTTTTGTAATATTGTTCTAGTGCCTTTGAGTAATATCCGTTAAGGTCATCTTCATCTACATAACTTTCATAAAATAAGTACCGACCATTTGCAGAATTGATTAATTCTTTTAAAAGATCTTGTTGTGCAGGATGATTACGAACAGCGTTTCCAAGCAGCATTACTATTTCATTCTTTTGAAGGCTATTTGTGTCAAATACATCAAGTAATTGTGATGTACTTAACCAATCATTACTGGCAATAGCAATTTCAAGTGCAATGAAGGAATAGTCGCCAGTTTCAAATGCATCAGTCGGAGCATACAATGCTTGTTCAATTTCTTGACTTTTTTCTGCGCAAAATGCTGCATAAGAATTATAACCAAGAAATTCGCACAGGATATTTAATGTTGAAGTATACGGGCGGTGTTCTATTTTTAATATCCCAAAAAGGCGCGCAAAAGTATGAGCAGATATATCAAAACCTTTAGAATTCAAAAGTGAAGAAAGTTGCTTGCAGTCCTGAAATTCTGTTACTGAAATGGAGGTGTCTCTTTCAAGACGTTTTTTCAGTTCTCTAACGTAAAATGAATCATAAAGTGATTGCTCCATAGTTTGAATATACAAATAAAAGAAGTTTAACTAGATAAATAACAATTAATTGAAGATGCAATGAGATGCAATGAGATGCAATGGAGAAGTGTATTATTTAAATTTATATTTGAAGAAATAACTACTATGTCAAAAACGGAAGAAAAATACTTTTTAAATATTGCCGGTGAATTTGCAGTTTGTTCAGAATTGGCTAAAAGAAATATACTCCCTAATTTGACATTGGGAAATAAAAAAGCAGTTGATATAATTGTTTTCAAAGAAAACAACGTAGCTATAACTATAGAAGTTAAAACAACGAACAAAAACAGAATCGTAACCAGTTTCCTTCAAAAATATAAAACACCAGATTTTCCGCATCCAGATATTTGGGTAATGGTTGTGATTGATAAAAATTTGCAAAATAGATTTTTTATTTTAACCCATAGCGAAGTGGCTTATATTCAAATGAAAGTGAATAAAGTTGATGTTTGGAAAGAGAATAAAGGAGGCGTCGACAATATCCCGATTAGATTCCTACTTGATTATGAGAATAAGTGGGATAAAATCCAAACTGAAATTAATTAGGGAAACATGAAAAAAATACACTTTATCGCCGCAATTTTTCTTGCAAATGCAGTTTTTTCGCAAGAAGCAATAACGGCAGCAGGTGGAGACTTTTCAGGGAGTGGAGGTAATATAGCGTATTCTGTAGGACAAGTTCATTACACGACTAATTTTTCAACATCTGGTTCTTCATCCCAAGGAGTTCAACAAACGTATCAGATTTCAACAAATGATCTTGCAGAATACGAAGGGTCTAATCTTTTTTCTGTTTTCCCTAATCCGACATCCGATTTTTTAATATTACAAGTAGACAATAATTTTAAAAGTTTAAATTTTGAACTTTCTGACATAAATGGCAAAATTATTTTCAAGGAAATAATTAAGTCTCTAACGACACCAATTAGTTTGATAAATCAACCAAGTGCCACTTATTTTTTAAAGGTTATAGATGGTTCAAATCGAATTCAATCATTTAAAATCATCAAAAATTAATTTTTAATACCAATACTATGAAAACGAAATCATTTATGAATTTATTGAAAAGTAGACATATTCACTTATTTATATTTCTACTAATTAACACATCACTTTTTGCTCAAGCTCCTCAAAAAATGAGTTATCAAGCAGTAATAAGAAATAACAGTAATGTATTGGTGATTTCCTCTCCGGTCGGAATGAAAATTAGTTTATTACAAAATACAGCCAATGGTGTGGTAGTATATTCAGAGACGCAATCCACTAACACTAACACAAATGGATTAGTAAGTTTAGAAATAGGTAGTGGAACTGTTGTGTCAGGTTCATTTGTCTCAATAGATTGGTCTGCTGGACCTTATTTCATTAAAACTGAAACAGATCCTTTGGGTGGAATAAATTATACTATTTCAGGAACATCACAATTATTAAGTGTTCCCTATGCACTATATGCTGCAAATTCGGGTTCTTCAACTCCGGGTCCTCAAGGACCAATAGGTCTTACTGGACCAGAGGGAGTAGCAGGCCCGACTGGACCACAAGGAACAATAGGATTGACAGGGGCTAATGGAATTGACGGAACTGATGGTACAACTGGCCAACAAGGACCTATTGGATTAACAGGTCTAACAGGACCACAAGGACCAATTGGAGCTACTGGACCACAAGGCCCTGCTGGTAGTACAAATGGTTGGGCATTATTAGGTAATTCTGGTACAGTTGATGGTACAAATTTTATTGGAACAACTGATAGTGTTGCATTGAACTTTAAAGTGTTTAATCAGAAGGCAGGGAAAATTGATTTATCCTATTATAATACCTTTCTTGGATTCCGGTCTGGTAATTCTATTACAAGTTTAGGAATATTAAATACTGGGTTTGGTTATCAATCACTTTACTCAAATACTGGAGGAGACGGAAACGTTGCAATAGGGTATAGATCATTATACACAAATACTGTAGGTACGTATAATGTTGGAATTGGGAGAGATGCACTGTATTCAAATGTGGGTGGGGATCAAAACACGGCAATTGGTGATTTCGCATTAAAATTCAATACTGCAAGTAAAAATACAGCGGTAGGTCAGTATGCTTTAGTAGCTAATACCACAGGACTTGGGAATAGTGCTCTTGGTTGGTCAGCTTTAACTAGCAATACAGTAGGCAACTTTAATACAGCTTTAGGGTATCAATCATTACAATCAAATACAATTGGAAATGGAAATACAGCTTTAGGGTATATATCATTACAAGCAAATACAACAGGAATAAATAACACCGCAATAGGTTATAATTCATTATCTAATAATACTACGGGTCAAAATAACACGGCAATAGGTTATAATGCTGTAACTCCGCTTGCAACTGCAAGTAATCAAGTTCGAATAGGGAATACTTTAGTTACCTATGCAGGTGTTCAAGTTGCATTGACAATAACAAGTGATCGAAGATGGAAATCCGATATTCAAAATAGTAATTTAGGATTGGATTTTATTAATAAACTACGACCTGTATCTTATTATAGAACTAATGATGAGAGTAAAAAATTAGAATATGGTTTTATTGCTCAAGAAGTAGAAGAAGCTTTGAGTATTTCTGGTGTTCAAAACAATGGTATTATTTCAAAAGATGATGAGGGAATGTATGGAGTTCGCTATAATGATTTTATTTCTCCGATGGTAAAAGCGATCCAAGAACAGCAAATTCTCATTGAAAAGCAACAAAAACAAATTGATGAATTAAACAATAAAATCAACGAATTAATAAATAAATAATAGATCCAACAACACAACTAACCACCTAAATCTCCTTGTATTTCAAGGAGATTCTTTCGTTTTGTAAGATTAGCTTAATTAAAGAATTTACATCAACTTAACTAAAGATGCAATAAGATGCAACAGCCGGTAACGCTATAAATTTATAGATTTGGTCTGGACTATTTAGTAGATTTAATAACCAAAGTTAATGTCAGAATTTTTAAAGACCATTCGAAAAACAATGCAAGAGTGGCAAAATAACGGAGCTTGTTGCGGCGCTATTCAGCTAAATGAATTTATAGGGCAAGATTATTTTGACACATGCAATCCTCATTTCTACACAGGAAATCTTAAGTCGAAATTGGTAATGATTCAACTAAATCCAAAAAGAGAAATAAAGGATTTTAACCTGAAGTCAACAAAATCGATTGAAAGCTATATGGATTTTTATTCCAACTATGGAAAACATGTTTATGGCGCAGCCAGCGGACAGCGATTTAAATCTAAATTTGATCAAAAACTTATTCGCTTCTTAAAACCTCTGAATTTATTAGAGATAAACACTACTGATATTTTTCAAAATCTTGAAAACGTTGTAGATCAAAAACTACAAGTGGAGTTTATTCCTTTCGGTTCACCAAATTTTGATTACACGCTAATACCTCAGCATCGTTTAGATTATTACATGGAATTAATTCTTGATCTAATTACTTCAGAAAAACGGCAATGTGTCATTTTTGGAGGAAGAGTTTTCTCTGAGTTACTTAAACCTTATACAATCGGTAAAGAAATCCATCGATTTAAATTGCAAAAAGTAAATGGCGATTTGACTAAAAATGAGTACGAAATTGAGCAAATAGCATTAAACTACAATGGAAAAATATTCCATGCTTTTATTGCCCCTCAGTTTGCTCAGCAAGGAATGCCGGTTGAAGCATACGGCAAGCAATTAGCAAAAATAATGGCAGTGAATAATTTCCAGCTTAAATTCAATAGTTAATTTATAGCTTTGTTAAGTTTTTGTTGAACATTGGATTTTTTAAAATGCTCATTTTCCTTTTATATGCCATTATAATTATCACCATTACCTATTTCCAAAGGAAAAATATTGGTAAAGGTATTTTTAAGACTACGAAAAAAGTTTCGTGGATTGTTTCTGGAATTTCCTTGTTGATGTATTATGTTTCTGTTGAACAAGGACAAGTATTAACAGGAATTATTGAAGAAAAAGGCATTTGGGGTTTATGGATTTTTTGGCCGAGCTTACTTGGAGCTTTAGTCGTTCCAATAGTGCTTGCACCGCTATGGTCGAAACTCGATTTTATT
>CANNKP010000062.1 GCA_947505255.1 Flavobacteriales bacterium | reverse complement strand
TTCATGAATTACATCTTTTTCTTAAAATACCATTAATTTTCGAGGGTATCAACTACACCTTTACTAAAAACGTTCCGAGGAAAAACCTCTTGAAACCCTTTAAAACACTAACAGACCAACCAAATACCCTTTGGGACTACTCCACCGTAACAGATTTTGCAAGATTCCTTGGTTGATCAACATTACAACCTCTCATTACCGCGATGTGATATGAAAGCAGTTGAAAAGGAATAGTTGCTAATATTGGAACTAAATGTTCATCCGTATCTGGAATTTCAATGACATGATCGGCAATTTCTTTAACTGTTTCATCACCTTCTGTAACAATTGCAATTATTTTACCTTTTCTTGCTTTAACCTCTTGAATATTAGATACAACTTTTTCGTATGAAGTACCTTTCGTTGCAATAACAAAAACTGGCATTTCTTCATCAATTAAAGCAATTGGTCCATGTTTCATTTCTGCAGCAGGATATCCCTCAGCATGTATATATGAAATTTCTTTCAATTTAAGTGCTCCTTCTAAAGCAACTGGGAAAGAACTACCTCTTCCTAAATAAAGAGCATTTGTAGCATCTTTATATTCCAAAGC
Organism: Flavobacteriales bacterium; assembly: GCA_947505255.1. Lineage (GTDB taxonomy): Bacteria > Bacteroidota > Bacteroidia > Flavobacteriales_D > Crocinitomicaceae > M0103. The sequence goes on along the minus strand of CANNKP010000062.1, from coordinate 12,213 downwards.
AATTTTTTCTATGATATCATTTTTTTCCAAAACCATTTTCACTTTTTCTGGAATAGCTTCAAGCTCAGCCAGCATCGTGTGGAATTTTGTTTCACTAATTGTACCTTTTTTGTGCGCTAAAGATACAGCCATAAGCGTCAAAACGGTTACTTGGGCTGTAAATGCCTTTGTTGAAGCAACACCGATTTCAGGGCCAGCATGCGTATATGACCCAGCATCAGTAATTCTAGAAATTGACGAACCCACCACATTACAAATACCAAGAATCGTTGCACCTTTTGATTTCGCCAATTCAAGTGCTGCCATCGTATCGGCAGTTTCACCTGATTGAGATACAGCAATAACGATATCATTTTCGTTTATAATTGGGTTTCTATAGCGAAATTCACTAGCGTATTCAACTTCCACATTAATTCGAGCTAAGTCTTCAAACAAATATTCTCCAACAAGGCATGCATGCCATGAAGTACCGCAAGCTACCATTACAATACGTTGAGCATTAATCATTTTTTGCTCATATTCCTTTATTCCACCCAAAGAAACCCAACCTTCATCAGCATTCATCCTTCCTCTAAAGCAATCTCTAATTGAACGAGGTTGTTCATGAATTTCTTTTAACATAAAATGCTCATAACCGCCTTTTTCTAAGGCTTCTAATTGCAATTCTAACTGTTGTATATAGGGCGTTTTTTCTTGATTATTGATGTTAAAAATCTTTAACCCATCATTTAAATCTACTATTGCTATTTCTTCATCTTCTAAATAGACAACTCTTTTTGTATATTCAACAATAGGAGTTGCGTCAGATGCTAAGTAAAAATCACCTTCACCTCCAATTCCAACAACCAAAGGACTACTTTTTCTTGCAGCAATAAGTTGATTAGGATTCTCTTTTGAAATTACAACAATAGCATATGCTCCAACTACATTAAGTAGCGCTAATCTTACTGCTTCAGCAATTGAAACATGCTCGTTTTTTTGAATATCATCAATTAAATGCACCAATACTTCCGTGTCAGTTTCACTTTTAAAAACGTAACCATGAAGAATCAATTCTTTACGAAGTGTATCATAATTTTCAATAATACCATTGTGAATTAACGCAAGGTTTCCATCTGTAGAATAATGAGGATGTGCATTTACATCATTTGGAGCACCATGAGTTGCCCAACGCGTGTGACCAATACCAGATGTGCCATTTAAATCTTTATTAGCAGCAAACTCTTCTAAATTTGCAACTTTTCCTTGTCGTTTATATAAATTAATCTGATTATCGTGCAATAATGCAATTCCAGCACTATCATAACCACGGTATTCTAATCTTTTTAATCCTTTAAGAATGATAGGATACGCTTGTTTTTTACCAATATAGGCTACTATTCCACACATATTAAAATTCTGTATAAGTTACTATCAATTTTGGTTTAGACTTATTAATTGTAGATGGGCCATTAAAAATTATTCGTTCAGCGGAATTAATGAAAAATCTCGGTGAAAGAATTAATTCTGTAGTATTAATTTGTCCTGAAACATAAGCCTGTAAATAGTTTTTGATATCGATTGTATATTTCTTATAGTTATAATCGAAAAAACCAAAAACCCCAATTCCAGACAATATATCATTAACTCTTGCAGAAACAGATATTTCGTTTGGCGGGAGATATTTAGCTCCAGTTTGGTATTGAACAGGAAGAATAAGTTCCGCTCTATGGATAATTGAATTTTTGGGAATGTTTTCAATTCCGGGAATTCGCACGATAGCCCGAGAATTAAACGCTTGCGCATAAAATTCAGATTGCCCACTTATTGTATCGTTAATAACAGTTTGAACATTTGTCCCACTATTATTAATATCCACATGGTTAAAATCGGCACATTCTGAATTAATTAAAAAATCGTACTTTTTTTGAGTAGCATCTTGCGTATAATAGATGGTCATTTTCGATAAAGGGTCATTTAAATTAAAATAAAATGCTCCGCCTGTACCGCTTGATTGCGCACCATTATTAACCTTAACATGCACACCTTTAAAATAATTCAAGAAATTGTCATTAGACGAAAAAGTACTACTTCCAGATGCTGCTTCAGTAATAAATTGTTGTGCCAAAGCCGTTTTTAAGCGGATGCGAAGTTGCGTATCTACTGTGTCTGAACCAATAACTGTAATTCCATTAGGATTGGGAGTAAATGATTCATAACCCGTTTCAATTAAGTTTGTTGAGGTATGATTTTTTGTCGTAAAAGAGTAATAAGTAGAGTCAATTGAAATACTTTCTGTCATTTCAAAAACTTCAAGTGTTTGATTAGTAAAACTTCCATAGTAACCTGCATATTCAATACCTAATATCAACGAATCGATTGTGATTGTTGAAATATCGCCAAAATTTGGACTTATTCCAGATAATCGGAACTGTGTGTAAAAATTCGCATTAAACGCACCGAATTTAGGATCATTATATGACCCTAACACAGCATATGCTGCGTTATCAGAAATTATTGAATCTTCTTTAATTGTAAAAGTAGTTAGTGAAAAAGTATCAACTTGAGCTGAATTTAGCAATTCATTCGGATCTAATGTATTTAGTCCAAGATTAGAGTCCTTTTTCTTACAAGCCACCAATAATAAAAGGGCTAACAAAAAAGTAGCGGAAAGTCCAAAAACTTTCCGCCACAAAATAGTGTTGTTAAAATTCATTTTATATGAGTACGGTTTCTTCAATTACTTTATTAAAAAATTCAGACATTACCTTGGTTTGATTTTCCTCAGCAACGTATTCTTGCTTTAAACAAGTTGCCTCATCAAAAATTGTCTGTAATGCTGGTGTTAATTCTTCACTTGAAACGTTAATTCCGTCAGCATATTTTGTTATAACACGAGTAATATTTTCAAAGCTTGTATCACCCAACTGATTGACAACTACATCATCGAAGCCATCAAATTTAAGCTTCTCTGCAAATCGTGGGTCCCAATTATTGTTAAAGTCATCATTGTACATGCTATATACAACCTTCGTGTCAGCGAAATGAGGGTCTTTATTGTACAGTTTTTTGATGTACAACGACATCAAAGAAGTCATCCAACCATGACAGTGAATAACATCAGGTTGCCAACCAAGCTTTTTAACTGTTTCTAAAACTCCTCTGCAGAAAAACATTGATCTTTCATCGTTGTCGTTGTAGAAAACACCCTTGTCATCAGCAGTTGTGTTTTTTCGCTTAAAATATTCATCATTATCAATGAAATAAACTTGCATGCGTGCTGCTGAGATTGATGCCACTTTAATAATTAATGGATGATCATTGTCATCTATAATCAAGTTCATTCCTGATAAACGAATTACTTCATGAAGTTGGTTTCGTCTCTCATTAATACTTCCAAATCGTGGAGTAAAGACTCTAATTTCTTTTCCAGATTCTTGAATCCCTTGTGGGAGACGTCTTGCGGTACTTGATATTTCTGATTTTGGTAAAAAGGGTGCGATTTCTTGTGATACAAAAAGTATTTTCTTTTTCTCCATGAATTATTGATTCGTAAAAACAGTACAAAAATATAGAAAAAAAATCGGAACTTCAACAAAAAGAAATAGTTTTGTTATTTGGTCTTTTTTAACCAACTGTTTCTTATGAGTGTATATTACACAAGACAAACATTAACAATTGCAATTGATACAGCAAAGGCTGTAAATAAAACTATTGGTTTTGTCCCAACAATGGGTGCATTGCATGAAGGACATTTGGCTCTTGTGAAAAAGGCTTTGTCAGAAGTTGATGTTGTTGTGGTGAGTATTTTTGTGAACCCTACTCAATTTAATAATGAAGAAGATCTAGAAAAATATCCAAGAATGTTAATGTCAGATGTTGCTTTTTTGGAAAAAATCGGAAATGTTTTGATTTTTGCCCCTGATTATAATGACGTTTATCCTCAAAATGATTCATTTGAAAATATTGAATTAAACGGCATTGACAAAATTCTTGAAGGCGAATACCGACCAGGTCATTTTCAAGGTGTAATGCATGTTGTTCGAAATTTATTTCAAATTGTTCAGCCAAATAAAGCATATTTTGGATTAAAAGATTTTCAACAAGTTGCTATAATAAAAAAAATGGTTGATTTTCTCAAGTTACCAATTGATATCGTGGCTTGTCCTACCTTGCGTGAGAAAAGCGGTATCGCAATGAGCAGCAGAAACTTAAGGCTTAAAAATGATCAAAAAGCAGAAGCATTGATAATTTTTAATACTCTAAATTATTTAAAAGAACTTAAATTAAAATTTAATCCAGAAGAAGCTGAAAGATTGGCAATTGAATATTTTAATAGAGGAAACTTGAAATTGGAATATCTTGAATTAGTTGACAGTAATACGTTACAAAAGCTTAATAATTATTGGGCTAAAGATTCAACTTGTTGCATCGCTGCGTTATGTGGAGATGTTCGTTTAATTGATAACATTCAGCTTTAAGCCATTCTTTTTACTTTTCGATTAATATTTCTGTAATTTTAAATTTCAATTAACTTTGTTTCTGATTATTGAAAAGAGATGTTGATACAAGTAGTAAAATCAAAAATTCATCGAGTAAGGGTTACTCAAGCTGATTTAAATTATATTGGCAGTATTACAATTGATGAAGATTTAATGAATGCCTCAAATTTAATTGAAGGTGAAAAAGTTCAAATTGTGAATATTAATAATGGAGAACGTTTTGAAACGTATGTTATTAAAGGAGCCAAAAAATCTGGGACAATTTGTTTGAATGGACCTGCAGCAAGAAGAGTTGCCATGGGAGACGTTATTATCGTAATCGGTTATGGTTATATGGATTTTGAAGAAGCAAAGTCATTTAAACCATGTTTAGTATTTCCAAATGAAGAAACAAATTTGATTGATTAATGACAAAAAAAACAATTTTGACGCTAGTCAAAACAGTATTACCACTTTTTTTAGGAGTTTATCTTATTTGGGTGTTTTTTGCTGAAATGACCGAAGAAGCTAAATTGTTATTTTATAAAGCTATTAGAGAAGCAAATTATTTTTGGATTATAATTTCAATGATTCTTGGGTTTGTTGCTTTTCTTTCTAGGGCATATCGTTGGAAATATGTGCTAGAACCTTTGGGTTATAAAACAAAATTTTGGAATCGTTATCATGCTGTAATGATAGGATATATAATGAATCTGACCATTCCTAGAGCAGGAGAAGCATCGAGATCAGCAATGTTATACCGTTCTGACGGAATTCCATTTACTTCTTCTTTTGGGACAATTATAGCTGAAAGAGCAGTGGATTTGGTGGTGCTTATTTTAATAGCGTGCCTTACAGCATTTTTAGGTTTCTCAGACTTTCTTGAAATTAAATCTCAAATTCAACACAAATTTAATGGTAGTGGTTCAAATTCAACTGAAGCATTTACACTGAAAATGTTTATTTATAGTGGGATAATAATTATTGGATGTGTGTTTTGTTACTTCATTATTTTTAATAGAACATTTCGATTAAAGGTTGTGAATTTTTCAAAAGATATTGTAATTGGGCTGCTTTCGATTTTCAAATTAAAACAGCCTTTTGCTTATTTATTTTTCACACTTGTAATTTGGGGAGCTTATGTCGCAATGTTTGCAATGCCCTTTTTATCACTTGATCAAACAGCTTCAATTGCCTTTCCTGGAATATTACTAGCATTTATAGCCGGGTCTCTGGGTATAATGTTTACAAATGGCGGTATTGGAACATTTCCTTTATTAGTTGGTTTAGTAGTTGCTTTTTATATAGGTAAAGATCATCCGAATGATGCACAGGCGATTGGAAATGCCCTTGGAATGTTACTATGGGTAAGCCAAACACTCGTAATGATTGTATTAGGATTAATTTCATTAATATTATTACCAAATAATTTTAAAAAAGAAGATGAGTCGATTAGAGTTTCTGGAGAGTAAGATTGTAAGTATGGAAGATGCTAAACGGCTAATAGCTATGTGGCATCTAAAAAGCGACAAGGTGGTTTTTACGAATGGTTGTTTTGACATCCTTCACAAAGGTCATGTTACATATTTGGCAAAAGCGGCCGAATTAGGAAAGCGATTAATAGTTGCAATAAATACTGATAAATCTGTTAAACAACAGGGAAAAGGAGACGATAGACCAATAAATTCAGAAGAAGCAAGAGCAATTGTTTTAGCCGCTTTAGGCTTTGTTGATTTAGTTGTGTTTTTTGATGATCAAACTCCTCAACGTTTAATCGAATTTCTTGTTCCTGATGTTCTCGTAAAAGGTGCGGACTATGATCCAAATGAAACGGATAGCCACTCGAAAAAATATATTGTTGGTTCAGAAATTGTTTTGAAAAATGGGGGAGAGGTTGTCGCTATTCAATTAGTAGAAGGATTCTCAACGACTTCAATTTTGAATAAATTAAAAAAATAGAACTTTATTTTATTCCATCAATAATCAATTTATTATCCAAAACCCAAATCAATAAACTATTATTTCTTGCATCAAGATTAAGTTTTTTGCAAATACGCGAGCGATAATTCTCTACGGATTTAACTGAAACAAAAAGGAAATCTGCGATTTCTTTACTTGATAGTTTTTTACTGACCAATTTTAATGTTTTCAACTCTGTTCTTGTAAGTGAATTCAATAATTCTGCTATATGAAATTTAGTTGAATCTTCTTGTTCATTCATATTCTCTTGATCACGGATGCCTTTTGCTAAATAATTACTTCCAGCCAACACTGTTTGAATACAATCAACTAATTCTTCAGATGTATTGTCTTTAACTAAATAGCCATTTGCGCCATTATAAAATGCTAGTTTCAACAATTCAAGGTCTTTGTGCATGGTCAAAACAATAATTTTCGCCGAATTTTTATCTTGGGTCAATTCTTCGCACACTTGCAACCCGTTTTTAACAGGCATGTCTATATCTACAATTATTACATCTGCTGAACCTGTTTTGGCAAAATCCAATAAATCTTGTCCATTTTCAAATTCATTGAGCGTTAATTTATCAAAAGAAGCTTCTAATAAAAATTTTAAGCCACTGCGAAATATTGGATGGTCATCAGCTATTAAAACTTTCATAATTATGTGGTAAAAGGAATTGTAAGTAATAATTTAAACCCTTTATTTTTTGTGGAATTGACAACTGTAATTTTCCCTTTTATCGTATGTGATCTTTCTCTAATCGTCATCATCCCAATACCTTCTGGACTTTTGATATTTTCTCTAAACCCAATGCCATTATCTTGATATTTTATTTCGAGGTTAGATAATTGTTTTTTGAATGTGATTTTTAATGCACTCGCTTCAGCATGTTTCAATGTGTTGTTTATGCATTCTTGAAGGATTCTATAAATCTGGGTTTGCTCATCCAAGGATAAAAAATCTAAAGAGCATTTTACATCAATGCTACAAATTAATTCTGAATTACTTTGAGTTTTTTCAATTAAAGAGACCAATGATCGCTCAAGCCCAAGCTTTTGAATTAAAGATGGGTGAAGGAAATGTGAAATAGTCCTTGTTTGATTTATAACCTCACCAACTTCAAAATCCAAACCTGTCACATCATTAATTTTTCCAGTATTAAATAGATTTATCTTGGATTTTATTACAGAAAGCGATTGTCCAATGTCGTCATGTAAATCTTTAGCAATTCTAGATCTTTCTTCATCAATATTCTCAATTAATTTTTGTGTAAATCCTTGTTGTTGCTTTTTTGAGATACGAACATAGCGTATGTAAACTATACCTATACCAATTAATAGAAGAAAAATCGTTGTCAATATAATTGCTCGAATTTTTGTTTGCTTAAGTTCGTTTTCTTTTGATAAAATGGTGTTTTTATTTTTTTCATCTTCAAGTGCTGTTTCTGTCTTTTCTTTTCCATAAATTACTTGAAGTTGAGCAAATTGATCTTTGTTTGCAATTTTTGAAATACTGTCATTCATATGATGATACCTATTTGAATGAAAATAAGCAAGTTTGAAATTTCCTTCACTTTCAAAAATTTCACCTAATAAATCATGTGCATTCATCACCGAATTTGGAATGGGATTGACTTTATTCAGTGAAAAAACGGAATCAATATATTGTTTTGATTGTTGATTTTGTTTAATATCTTTAAAGATGGTCGCTTTTATCAAATAAGCAGTTCCAACATAGTCCCATTGCTTAAAATTTATTAATATTTGTAGCGCAGAATCTACATACTTAGTAGCTTTCAAAAATTCTTTATTATTTAAATAGGAGTCACTTAAATTCAAATATGCTACACCTCGCCCAAGTGGAAATCCTAATTTTTTTGCGTTTAATAAAGTATTGTGGTAGTATTTTATCGACTTGTTATATTTTTTAAGTTTTTTTGTTACCAAACCAAGATTATTATTCAAATTTAAACTTAATCGATCTTCGTTTTTACCTTCAATAATTTTTAACCCTTGAACAAAATCTTTCTCCGCCTCTGAAGTTTGTTCATTCTCCAATTTTATTAAACCGATGTTGTTTAATAACATGGCGTGAAGGTATTTCTTGTCAGTTCTTTCCGCGATTCTCAAGCCTTTGAGATAATATTTCAATGCCTCATCGGTCATTTGGCGAGTGTCATAAATATTACCTAATCCGTTGTAAATTTCAATGGAATTCTCTAGATATTTATTATTCAACGCATCCTTTAAAAGTTTTTGAAATTCTTTTTCAGCGGCTAATAAATCAGAATCAGATAGAACAAATGCTAATCGAATATTCGTTGAATTCACCAATTTAGAATCATTGGCTTTTTGCGCAATTTCAATTGATTTTGCATAATTAGATTTTGCTTTTGGTATATTATATGAGAAATAATAAAAATTACCGTAATACTGATAAATGGTTGCTTCTTCGGTTAAATCATTTAATTTTTGAGCAATTGAAATAGCTTTTTGCCCATTTGCGAAAACTTGAGAAGAATCGTAATAGCTACTTTGTCGAATGATTTTCTTTAAATCATCTAATTGTGTTCGCAATTCATTTTGACCATATAGAACAGCAGAGTATAATAATATTACGCCCAAAAGTAGTAGTTTCATATACAGCACATTTTAAACAAATGTAATAATAGATTCAATAAAAAAGCCATTAATCAACAGACTAATGGCTTTAAATAAAATTTATTCTAGTTACACTATTTCTCTTGTGAAGGCTGGTATTCCAGTAACATCCATTCCAGTAATTAATAAATGAATATCGTGAGTTCCTTCATACGTTACAACAGATTCTAGATTAGCCATGTGACGCATGATTGAATATTCACTTGTAATTCCCATTGCACCATGAATTTGACGTGCTTCTCTTGCAATATTTAAAGCAATTTCAACATTATTTCTTTTAGCCATTGAGATTTGTGCAGAAGTTGCTTTGCCTTCATTTCGCAATTGACCTAATCGTAAAGTTAGTAATTGTGCTTTTGTGATTTCTGTAATCATTTCAGCCAATTTTTTCTGAATCAATTGGAAAGATCCAATAGGAACACCAAATTGAGTTCTTTCTTTTGAATAGCGCAATGATTGATCGTAACAATCCATTGCAGCACCCAAAGCGCCCCAAGCAATCCCAAAGCGCGCAGAATCTAAACAACTTAAAGGTGCTCCTAAACCTGAGCGACCAGGAAGAATGTTTGCTTTTGGAACTTTTACATCAACAAATATTAATTCACCTGTAGATGATGCACGCAAGGATAGTTTTCCGTGCATTTCTGGTGTTGAAAATCCTTCCATACCGCGTTCAACAACTAAACCGTGAATCCGTCCTGTTTCATCTTTTGCCCAAACAACAGCAATATCTGCAAATGGAGCATTTGAAATCCACATTTTTGCACCGTTTAAAATAACATGGTCACCAGCATCTTTGAAATTACTCGTCATACCTGAAGGGTTTGAACCATGATCTGGCTCAGTTAAACCAAAACAACCCATCATTTCGCCAGAAGCTAATTTTGGAAGATATTTTAGTTTTTGCTCTTCAGAACCATATTTCCAAATAGGATACATTACTAAAGAAGATTGTACTGAAGCTGTAGATCGAAGTCCAGAATCACAACGTTCTAATTCTTGCATAATTAAACCATATGAAATGTGATCTAATCCTGGACCACCATATTCTTCAGGTATGTATGGGCCAAATGCTCCAATTTCACCTAGTCCTTTTAAGAGGTGCATTGGAAAAGTTGCCTTTTCATAATGTTCATCAATAATTGGGGAAACTTCCTTTTTAACCCATGCTCTAGCAGCATCTCTTACTAATTTGTGTTCATCAGACAACAAATCATCCATGTTATAATAATCTGGATGTACATATAAATCAGTTCTCATTTCATTTCTTTTAAGTAAGACAAATTTAAATATATTTTGTTCACATTGAAAGATTCTTATCCTAGGTTGTTAACTTTGTTCCTTTGATTATTAAAATTTAATAAACGAAGTGATTTTAATTCAAGTATTTGGAAGCGAAAATGGAGAAGTCCCAAGTGAACTATCACTTAGAACTGAAACATTTACGATTTTACTATTAGGTGTGCTTTTAATTTCCTTTCTTTTAATCTCTTTGGCGCGACTGTATAACACAAAGTCGCTCAAAACAGTTATTGCAGTTTTTTTTAAAAATTCTTCCGTAGAACAAGAATTAAAAGAAAATATGAGTTTATCTTCTCTTAGTTCCTTCCTATTGATCTTAAATTATTTTATCAGTTTTTCATTATGTTGTTTCTTGTATCTCAACCGTTTTATGTTGTTAGACAATTTATGGACAACTGTGATTGCAATAATAATTCCACTAGCCTTTTTTGTTGTTGAGACAATTGGTCTGATTTTAATAGCTTGGTTAACAGGTGAAAAAAAACAGTTCTTTCCAACAATCGTAATCACTTTAACTGGGAATCAATTTATAGGTATCGCTTTTGCCCTCTTATCGTTGCTTTGGATTATGAATCCTGAATTCAATAAACTTTTTTTAATTATCTTCCTTGGATTGTTTCTCTTAAAGTATTTTATGAGACTTTTGAAAAATTCATTTATTGTTTTATCAAATGGAGTATCGTGGTATTATTTAATTTTATATTTTTGCACCTTGGAAATTCTGCCATTTTTCATAGTTTACTACTATGTAACTAAGAATTTCCTCGTATGATTTGAATGTTGAAATTAAATATATAGTACATTGGCAATCAAAACAATATTAGTATCTCAACCAAAGCCTGAGGGTGAAAAATCGCCATATTATGATTTGGCTGAGAAGTATAAGTTGAAAATAGATTTTCGACCGTTTATACATGTAGTAGGCGTGGATGCCCAAGAATTCCGTTTCCAAAAAGTCAACATTCCCGAACATACTGCTGTAATTTTAACTTCTAAAACAGCAATAGATCATTTCTTTCGAATTGCTGAGGAAATTAGATTTGAAGTCCCAGACTCAATGAAGTATTTCTGTATTTCTGAAGCTGTGGCTTTGTACTTGCAAAAATATGTGACGTATAGAAAACGTAAAATTTTCTTTGGCAAACAAACTATTGAAGACCTAGTTGAAGTGATGAAAAAGCACAAAGGTGAAAAATTCCTTTTGCCATGTACAGACATATTAAGAGATAAAATTCCTGAAACACTTGAGGAACATAAATATAATTTCACAAAAGCCATTCTTTATAAAACTGTTGCATCGGATTTATCTGATTTGGAAGATGTTTATTATGATATGCTTGTTTTCTTTAGTCCTGGTGGGATTGAATCATTATTAAAGAATTTCCCCGACTTTAAACAAAACAACACAAAGATTGCAGCTTTTGGACCAACAACGTCAAATGCGGTTATAAAAAATAATCTTCGATTGGATTTACACGCACCAATGCCAAATGCTCCTTCAATGACTGGTGCAATTGAGCTATTTGTGAAAGAAGAATTAAAAAAGAAATAAAATAAATGTATTTTAATTACAGATGGTCGGAAGAAATTTCGACCATTTTTTTTTCTTAAGATAATTTATAGTCAAATTAGGATTCCAACAATATTATGTTTTCCAATTTTTTAAAAAGAACTTATTATTTAACTTTACTTTCTATATTTACAATAACTTAAAAATTATTAAACTATGAAAAAATTATTACTTTCAGCTTTGGTTTTAGCTTCAACTTCATTCTCATCGAATGCACAGTTGGCAGATGGCAGCATCGCTCAAGATTTCACGGTAACG
>CANNKP010000061.1 GCA_947505255.1 Flavobacteriales bacterium | reverse complement strand
CCGGATCACATGCCAATCAAATTAAGTATTGAAGGGCGAGAGCGGAAATATTTAATAAGTTTAGATGGAAATTCAAAAAATATTCGTCAAGGAGAAGAAGTGATTATCACAAAAGCTGAATTTATGATAAATGTGGTTAAATTTGAGGATAACAATTTCTTGGATACCATTCGTAATAAAATGCTTTGGGGAATAGATAAAAGAAATTAAGTTTGGTATAAAAATTGGAAAGAGCACGAAGAAAAATAGAACAATTAATAATTAAATAAAGAAAGATGAAAACAATTTTAATGATGTTATTACTAGTAGTTGTTACAGCAACAAGTTTCACTACAACTGCACAAACACCTACTGAGCCAGGCATTTACGCTGAATTCACTACGCCAAAAGGAGTGATTTTATGTGTGTTAGAATACCAAAAAACACCTATGACTGTTGCCAATTTTGTTGGTTTAGCAGAAGGAAATTTAACTGTCATGGATACAATTAAATACACAAAACCTTTTTACAATGGATTAAAGTTTCACCGTGTAATCAAAGATTTCATGATTCAAGGTGGTGATCCTGACGGAACTGGTGGTGGTGGACCAAAACACCGTTTCTACGATGAAATCCATCCTGATTTAAACCATGTTGGACCTGGAATTATGTCTATGGCTAATTCTGGACCTGCAACAAATGGCAGTCAATTTTTCATTACGCACAAAGAAACTGCATGGTTAAACGGAAAACATACTGTATTTGGACATGTAATTGCAGGGCAAGATGTTGTAAATGCAATTGCTCAAGGCGATGATATGACAACAGTGAAAATTATTCGCGTTGGAAAAGAGGCTAAAGCTTGGGATGCATCAAAAGCATTCAAAGAAACGTATGATAAAATCAAAGCAGTAGATGATGTGAAAGCAAATGCATTCAAGAAAATTGCATCAATGTCTGAAGCAGATTATAAAACGTACATGTACAATGAGGTAAAAGCAAAATCACCAAAAGCTCAAATGTCACCTTCAGGATTAGTTTATATTATTGAGAATCCAGGAACAGAGCCAAAAGCGTCTCAAGGCGCAAAATTATCAGTGCATTATAAAGGAACATTTAGAGCTGACGGAAAACAATTTGATTCTTCTTATGACAGAAATGCTCCAATGGACTTTGTGTTTATTGATCAAAAAATGATTCCTGGTTTTGAAGAAGGATTGGCAATGTTAGGAAAAGGAGGTAAAGGAACATTTATCATTCCTTACTTTCAAGCATACGGAGCTGCTGGTCGACCAGGAGCGATTCCTCCATATTCTGATTTAGTATTTGATGTTGAAATTGTAAATCTTGAACCAAAAGGTACTGAAACTACTGAGCCACATCAACACACTGATGGTGATGGACACCAACATTAATAAAAAAATATTTGAGACAAAGACCTACGAAAGTGGGTCTTTTTTTTTGCTAATGATTATAACAAATACTTGGTTTCCCTAAACGGAAAGTAAACATTGCGCCAAAGAATGCATACCAATCAGAATTGTTTGAAGTACCGCGTTTACCAAATCTGGCGCCATCAAGACTCCGGTTTGATAATGCTGCAGCAATAGGACCGTTTTCTGAAGCTAATAAAACTGGATCAACATAAGAGTCACTTCCAACATCATCAATATAATCCGTAAATGTTTTACGGTATCCATATTCAAGTGTTAATGCTGCTTTCTTTCCCAGTGACATCTTAAAACCAACACCTAAAGGTATCGATAGTTGCGTGAGGCTGTAATTATTTTTCTTTGATAAACTGCTTCCCTGACCTTCAGTTCCCAATGGCTGTAATTCTGTAATATCACCATTAAAATTCGTTGTTGGATTCATGTGAAACAATCCAATTTCTGCTAAAACGTATGCAGTTCCCCAATAACGATCATTCCCAATTCTAAAAGGAAAATAGTTAAACTCAACACCGCCAGCTAATTCAAAAATTTTCGATTCGAAATTCAAATTTCGATTCTGCATAATATTCAATTTTGAATCCGCATCAGATGCTTTGACTTTTCCATAATTGAAATTTCCTCGAACACTTAATCGCGAATGAACATTGTAGCGATATACTAATCCACCAGCTAATTGCGTATTGTAAAAATGTTTGTATTGATTTAAATCACCAATATAATAAGAACCACCAATCATAAATCCTAATTCTGATTTAGAACGGAAATTTGATTGCTGTGAACAAACCAAAAAAGGGATAATAAATAATATAGATAAAACTCTTCTCATTTTGATAATTACATCAATTAGAACGCCAAGTTACGCAGAAAATTATATTCAAAAGAAAGAAAAAGCAAATGAGAAATACCCATTAGCTTTTTCTTGGTTAAATTCTATTTAAAATGATGGACAGGAAACAGTCTTAAAGCGCTGCAATGTAATATTAGCATCTTTAGGATATTTAACTGTATAGCCAATTTCAACCGATTTCACATCACCCGGCTGAATCGTATGTTGCCACTTTACTTCTCCTGTTAAAACATCACTTTTCGAACCGCTCAATTCATCGATTGTTACTGTAATATCGCTGCTATTAGAAATTGGAACTTGATCATAAACATCAATTTTAATTGGGACATTTCGATTGTTTCGAACTACAATTTCATATAAATAAGATTCCTTTTTACTTCCTCCAATAACTTTTTTGAAGCTCATTTCCTTTTTCAATTTTCGCATTACAGTAACTTTTGTATCTCTACCGAAAGACAAAGAAAGTGTATCAGAAACATTTCGTGTATCAATCTGAGAAACTCCAACATATTCACCGCCAAAATAAACATTTGTAGGGCCAGGGATCAATTCTAACTCTTGCCATCCGACAATATGCGCTAATAAAAATGCCCCATTATCTAATTTAGGAACCGAAATATGAGAGAATGTAGCATCAAGATCCATTTCTTTTACATCAACCATATATGGTTTTGCATCTGACGGACAAGAAAATTTATTAGATATAATAAATTCAGCAGTTAACTCAGAAATTTCAATTTGACGCATGCCAACTGTCATGTTACCAAAATTTTGAGGAATGATTATTCCACTTTGAAACTTATCATTCTCTTTGTTTTTTGTGCTTTCATCAGTATCCAATACATAATTATCCCACGCTCGTTGATTGGCAGTGTTTATGTTAACTTGTGCCACAGATCGATAATCCTGTTGGGTAGTTTGTGGCGCATAATAATCTCCTTTTTCAGAAGACTTTTTTAAGCCATCATAATAATTCAAATACCAAGGAGACATTTCAGGATGAGAAGCTGACAAACGAGGGTCCCCAGTTGAAAGCACCAAATCAACATTTTCCCAATCACTGCCGGTATTATTATAAACCTGAGCTTTATATTTTAAATTGATTTTTTGATTTAAATCTAAAGCTGACAAATCGTAATTTGCTGCCCATCCACAATCAGAAACCAAATATTTTAAACTCGATTTCATTGTAACTGATTCATCCGAATCTAATAAAACAACAACTTGATTACTTCTTTGATTTTCATTGTAGTTCAATTCTACTAATTGATAGCGGGTTTTTTCGATATTAGAATTCAATGTTGCTTGTTCTTTTCTAAGCCGTGACATTTTTGTAACAATCTCCAACGTTCTAGCGCGATAGAAATCAGCCGCCTCCTTAATTTGAGTAACGGTTAAATTTTGATTTTGGCCTCCTAATTTTTTATTTGAATTCAGTACATCTAATTCAGATGTATAAGCCGTTAATTGATCTAAGTTTCCTTGCTGCCTATCTTTCAACAACTCTAATGAATCTTGTAAAATTGCTATTCGAGGATTGAATAACTCAGCTGCCAAAAAATCCATTTCTGTTGAAACCGAAACAAGTCTATATTTTGAATCTCCAACAAATTGTATAGATTGAGGGTCTGCAAATGCAGAAATTCCAGAAAAAATCAATTTATTCCTTCCTTTTTGAATTTTAATTTGCTCTTCATGGAATATTTCTCCTGAAGTTAAAAATAATTTCACTTGCTTTATTTCTGATTTTATTGTTTGAACGATAGGCTTTTGAGCACTTATTATAAATGGGAAAACAAATAATAATACGTTTAAATATTTCATAGTTAATTTTTTAATAGATACAATTTAGACAATTTATGGTTCAATTCGATTTAATCGTTCGATATAAATGAAATTTTTAAACAATTGGTATTTCTCTTGTAGCAATTTCAGCAGAGAGTAAACACAGAGGAATTCCTCCACCTGGATGAACACTTCCACCGACAAAATAAAGCCCCTTCACTTTTGAGAAATTGGAATGTCGGAAAAAAGCGGCCATTCTATCATTTGAACTTGCACCATACAATGCACCAGCAAAACTTGATGTTCGTTGTTCAATTCTAATAGGATCCAAATAATCCTCTTCTTCAATTAAAGCAGAAATATCTTCACCTAATAAACGACTGATTTTGGAGAGAACATTTTCTTTGACTTTTTCACGTGTAATTTCCCAATCTTGACCTGAATTTGATGGCACATTTACCATCACAAACCAATTTTCAGAATCTAATGGAGCATCATTTTTATTGTATTTTGAACTGACGTGAATGTAAATTGTCGGGTCATCACATACTGTCTTTTGATTAAAAATTGTATCGAATTCATTTTTATACTCAGCTGAAAAGAAGATATTATGTAAATCGAGGTTCTCAAATTGTTTCTTAATTCCCCAATAAAAAATCATAGCTGAACTTGAAGGCTCTTGTTCTAAAGTCCTTTTTTTAGCCTTCGTATTTTTCAAAAGATACTTATAAGCAGGTTTGACATCTGAATTACAAACTACAATTGGAGCAGGAATAAATTCATTCTTTACTTTAATACCAGCAACTAGCTTTCCATTTTCAACAATTTCATCCACCTTTGAATTATAATGAAATGAAACACCTAAATCTTCAGCTAATTCAACGAGACTAGTAGTTATAGAATGCATTCCTTTTCTAGGGAAAAACGTTCCAATTCCAAATTCCAAATGAGGTATTATATTCAAGATACCAGGGGCTTGGTATGGGTTAGAGCCGTTATAAGTAGCATAACGATCAAAGATTTGTATGAGTTTAGGATGATTTAAAGATTTGACATTGGCCTTGTGCATCGTGGTGAAAATATTAAGCTTTGGCATTGCTAAAATGGTCTTCAAAAGATCACGTGAAATATAATTTTTGGACAAATGCAAAGAATTTTCTAAAAATGATTTTTTTGTATGGGTATAGATATATTCACTTTTTGATAAATGTTTTTTTAAAGGAAGGCTATCAACAAGAAGTGATTTTTCTATTTGTTGAAATAGAAGTTCCTTGTTAGCTGAAAAAGGCAAAAAAGTACCATCTTCAAAAAAATAATTACACGTTACTTTTACTTCATCATATTCAAAATAATCTTTCGTCTTTTTTTGAGAGAGTTCAAATAATTTTTCTACATATTGTGGCATTGTAAATAATGAAGGACCGGCATCAAAGCGATATTCACCTAATTTCAAATTAGTCAATTTTCCTCCTGGATATGAATTGGATTCATAAACATGCACTTCATACCCTTTATTGACCATACGAATAGCTGCAGCAATTCCAGCAATTCCTGATCCTACAACACAAACTTTTACTTTATCCATCTCTATAAAAATAACCTCACGTGAATTTAAAAAATGAAAGCCGAAAATGTTCTATTTTTAGATAAAAGAATTCATGGAAGGAAAGGTAACTGGATTGGGTGGTGTTTTTATAAAATTCAATGACCCGCTAAAAATGAACCTATGGTATAGTGAAGTATTAGGTTTAATAACAAATGATTATGGTGTATTATTTTCATTTAATTCAACGAAATCTGCTACATCCTTATTACAATTGGGAACTTTTACATCCGAAAGTGATTATTTTGGTGAAAAATCACAACAAGTGATGATCAACTTTCGAGTTGATAATCTTCAATTGATGGTCAAAAGATTAAAAAACTTAAACATTCCAATTTTAGATGAAATGGAAACCTATGAATATGGAAAATTTATACATATTAGTGATCCAGAAGGAAATAGAATTGAATTATGGGAACCTATTGATGAAGCCTTTTCTAAAGAACCGACAACCGTAATGTCTTAATTAAGGTTTGTAAGGTAACGCTCCAAATTTGGGTTTTCTAATATTGTATCAGAACCAAGAAAAAGTACTTTTTTACAACCATTACGCTCAATCCACAAATCTAGATTTGAAACTCCAACCATCAACGTTCCATTGATATCTATCTTGTGCACTGGTTTTTGATTCTTATCAAAAATTGAACGAATATCTAAAATATCTTTATCAACTTCTTGATTTTCAGTAAATATTACCAAACCATCAATACCTTCTTCGGCGTCTTCATTTTTCATTGAAAACTCTTGAAGTTCAATATGTCTGTCATTTACCCATGAAGTAAGGTATTGTGAAAACCGAGAATTGTCTTTTAAAAAAATCGTGTCTAATTTCATTGGTATCCTAATGCTGATTTTTCTAAATCAAGTTGGGAGTGCAAAAGTAATATATTTATCGACTTATATGTGAAAAAACACACATTAATATCCTAATATTTTTAAATAATCTGCTGCAGTTTGTTCTTCACTAAACAATTCCGTTTGCAATTTACCATTTTCATCACGTTGAATTAAGATATGTTTTGGTTCCGGAATTAAACAATGTTTTAATCCTCCAAAACCACCAATTGTTTCTTGATATGCTCCTGTATTGAAAAAACCGAGGTATAAAACTTTGTTTCGATCATATTTTGGAAGATAAATAGCATTTGAATGTTGTTCAGAATTATAATAATCATCACTATCACATGTTAAACCACCAAGTAAAACTCTTTCGTAATCATCATTCCACCGATTGACTGGCAACATGATATAACGTTGGTTAATTGCCCAAGTATCTGGAAGATTTGTCATAAAAGAAGAATCAATCATGTTCCACTTTTCTCTATCATTTTGTTGTTTCTGGTGCAATACACTGAAAATAGCACCGCCACTTTCTCCGACTGTGAAGGAGCCAAACTCCGTGAAAATATTTGGTTCAGGAATTTCATTGTCAGCACAAACGCGTTGCACTTGCGTTAAAATTTCACGCACCATGTAGGCGTAATCAAAATCGAAAGCCAAAGACTTTTTAATAGGGAAACCACCGCCGATATTTAATGAATCCAATGAAGGACATACCTTTTTTAAATCACTATAAATACGTAAACATTTTGTTAATTCATTCCAATAATAGGCTGTGTCGTTAATCCCGGTATTGATGAAAAAATGTAACATTTTTACTTCAACTCTAGGATTGTCCTTTAACATCGCTTTGTAAAAAGGAACTATTTCACGGTAACGAATTCCTAAACGGGAAGTATAAAATTCGAATTTCGGTTCTTCCTCTGATGCGATGCGAATTCCAATTTTCAACGGTTTATCTGTTCTAGCTAAAAGATCTTGCAACTCCTGGGTATTGTCAACAATTGGAATTACATTCAAATTTCCTTCATTGATTAATTCAGCAATGTTATCGATGTATTGTTTCGGTTTATAGCCGTTACAAATCACATATTTACCTGCAGTTAATTTCCCTGAATTGTATAGATTTCGAACAATGTCTATATCAAATGCAGAAGACGTTTCAATGTGAACATCATTTTTCAGAACCTCATCGAGCACAAATGAAAAGTGGTTGCTTTTTGTACAATAGGAATAATAGTAATTACCAGAATAACCTAGATTACTTATTGCTTCTCGAAACCAACCTTTAGCTCGTTGTATATTATTCGATATTTGTGGTAAATAATTGAATTTCAATGGCGTTCCATAATCTGCAATTAAACGCATCAAGTCAATACCATGAAAAAATAAATGATCTTCTCTTAAATGGAATTCATTTTGTGGAAAATCAAATGTTTGGTCAATTAAATCAATATACTTCGTTCTCATTTACTTTTTCTGCACTAAATTATTTGTAAAAAATTATAGAATTTCCAAAATTCGTTCTGTTGGACGTCCAATAACCGCTTTGTTTCCTTTTATTACGATAGGTCTTTCAATAAGTTTCGGAAATTTCACCATTGCATCAATCCATTCTGAATCAGAAAGAATTTTACCCTTAAAATTGGCTTTAAAATCATCTTCCCCTTTTCGAATTAACGCTTCTGGCTTGATGCCTAATTTGTCAAGAATAGCTTCTAAATCTTCATGTGTTGGATTGTTTTTCAGATAATCAACGATGGAATAATCCAATCCTTTATCATTAAGAAATTCAAGGCAACATCTGCTTTTCGAACAGCGCGAGTTGTGAAATACGATGATTGAATCTGCCATACATTCTTAATTGGTTTACAAAGATAAGCGTTTCTCAAATCATAGTATACTCTTAAACGTATTTTTCAAAACCAACGATTGTTTTTTATTCAAATCACTAGATAACAAGCGATTGGATATACATCAATTTTCGTGTGTAACATGTATAGTTTAAACAATTAAACTAAATATCTTTTTTCAATAATTGACTCACGTCATACGAGCGAGAAACTGGCACTAAATTTTCGAAATGATGCAATTCAATTTTATATGCTTGCGCTTTACCTTTAATTTCAGAAATGAAATTTGAATTGATTAAAAAAGATTTGTGAACTCGCTCAAAATAAACTTCTTCTTTAATAAGTATGTCTTCAATTTTCTTTAAAGAAATGCGCTCCATTGATTTTTTCAATTGCTCATTTTTGTCTAAATAATAAGTTATTACATAATTATCATTTGCTTCAAAACAGATGATATTTTTAACTTTAACTTCAATCAAAAGTTTTCCGTTGTCATTTTCAAGGTGAAATAATTTATCATCAACATCCTCAAAAACATCACCTTTTTTGACACTTACTTTACTGAGTTTGGACAATTTTTCTTCAGCCTCCTTAAATAGGAATAATAATAATGTTAAAACTGTTGGCAAAAAGGACGAAACAATAAATGCAGCAACAAATATGTAATAATTTGAAAATGAATTACCATACATCATCCAGATAAAAGAACCTGATATTAAGCCACTTAAAAGGAAAGAACTGGCTAAAACAATTTTATTTTTTCCTTGTTCTCTGGAATCTTTAACGTTCAAATAAATTATTAAAAATTCAATTAAAAAACTGCTAATAAAAACAGCGAACAAAAAAACCCAGAAATTTAAATCATGTTTTAAAAAAACCTTTGAATCAAAAAATAAATTGATCAATGTTTGATATAAACCAAAACAAGCTGAAATAATTATTTTATTTTTTAATGACAATTTCATTCTTTTGAGTTCGTTAATTTTTTGACCCCATAGAGAATTAAACTTATAGACAAAACTAAAAGTACCACAACAAACCAAGTAATTTTCAATCCATATATTCTTAAATCCTTTTCAAACTGCTCATTTTTCTTTGCTAAATCTCTATCTTCCTGAACTAGATCAATTTCCAATTGCTTTTTTGTTATTTCATTTCGATAATTTAAATCGTCTAATTGATTCTTTATATTCAAACTATTCAATTTTTCATTCAAAGAAACATATTGCTTGTATTTAGAAGCAACTCTTTGCCAATCACTCAATTTTTCAAAAATATCAATTTGAAGTTTTACTAGTTCTAATAAATTCGTGCTATTCTTATACTTCAATGAAAGATTTTCACCTTTTTGAAGCTCTTTTAATGCAGCTGCTGTATTCCCTGAAGAAAGAAAAAGTTTTCCTTTTAATTTATGTAAAATGATAGATTCTTCTATTTGCCCTTTTTGTATTTTCTTTTCAATAGTGCCAATTACTATGAATGCATCTGTAAATCTTTTTATTCTAATATAAACATCAGCAATTCCTAAATATGCATAAACTATTCCCTCATTGCTCTTTGCCTTCTGCTCAATTAACAATGAATTATTAAAATAAGTCAATGCCAAATCAAGGCTATCAATATCTTTATAACATTCTCCAAGATTATAAAAGCGAATAGATTTTTGGACTGGTTGATTAAGCTTTTCTTCTAGATTTAAACTTTGATTGAAATAGTCAATCGCTTGAATATAATTCTGTTGCAGTTGATAAATACTTCCGATATTACTCAAACAAGCCGATTGTCTTGCTAAATCTTTTAAATTTTCAGCAGTATTTAGCGCTTTTAAATAAAAATCCAATGAAGTCACATAGAAACCTCGATCTTTATTGACAATTCCGAGAAGTGTATATGCATTTATTCGATAGAAGGTAGGTTTCCCTTTAAGGCTCACTTCCAGCAACCTATTTGCATCTTCAAGAACGGTAGAAGAGTTGTTTTCTAATGAATTAAAAGCAATTGAATCCAACTCCCGAAGCTTTTTTTCCCTTACGGATTGAGCAAATAAAACTTCAGAAGGAAGAATTACAAAAAATAATAAGAAAATAATTTTTTTCTTGAAGCTCATAATTGAACTCAAAGAAACGATTTTTTCGCAAAAAATATAATATTTGAATCAGAAAGATTTAATATAAAAATTAAATTCTAGCTCTATATCCTTTTGTAAATAGATTAGGTGTAACAAATCGTAAAGCAACTTCAAAACCACCTCTCGAATTACTTGAAGTTGTTAAAGAGGACATATTAAAATCATAACTAAAACCTACTGAATAATTTGCGTAATCTAACATTATGCTTGTTATTAAAGCGTCCTTAACTCTATAGTTAATCCCTAAGGAAATTGCTGAAGATTGTGCAAAAGCAGTAAAATGAGACCCTTCATTTATAAGGTATCTAAAAACATTTCCAATTAAAATTTCCCTTTGAGAGCCCTGCTGTACAAAATAAAATTCTGGGATAAAAGTTAGATTAGTATTCTCTTTTCCTAATTCAATAGAACCATGAGCCATAAATTTAGTATTCATTTTCTCAGTTGAACTACCAAAATAGGATGTTGAAGTCAGACCAAAATGATAAACAGACGCACCAAAATTTACTTTAACGCCATTGTTTTGAGTAATATAACCTGGATCTTTTCCATACTGCCAAACAAAACCAGCTCCCGCATCCATATAAGATGTATTGTTCGAACCTAAATTTTCACCAGAAGCATTATTAGCATCAAATGATCCGTTTTGGTATTGATTTTCCCATCTAAGTGCAGCATAATTAATCGTTCTTTGACCAAAACCGCCCATAATCCCAATACTCAACTTACTTTTTTCATCTAATTTCAAAATGCCAGAAACATTTATATTTCCTTGCGTCATACCCATTTTTGCATCCCCAGCCTTATCATTCAAGAATTGCAAGCCAACACCAATTGAGCCTCGATTGTTTTTCTTTTTTGACGTATTTATATCAAATGAAAAAGCTGAAGTACTAAACGGTGTTGCTACGCTTTTCCATTGTTGTCTATAATTTGCAGAAGCTCTTAAATTATAATTAAATCCAGCGTTACCAGGATTAACCATTAACGGTGTCATTCTATATTGTGAGAAATGTGGATCTTGAGCTTTTGAATGCAACGAAACCAAACCAAAAACAACTATTATTATGAATTTGAAACTTTTCATACGTTTAAATTTTATTTAATTAAACTAAGATTACCTTTGAATTTCTGAAGTTCTGTGTCCGTATCCAACATGATTTCAAGAACATAAACAAATACCCCACTATCCAATTCTTTGCCTTTGAATTTACCGTCCCATGAGCCATCAGGCGCAGTAGTTTGGAATACTACTTCTCCCCAACGATCAAATACCTTTAAATTCAATTCTTTAACACAAGCTGGATTAATCTTTATTCTAAATGAACTATTAACGGCATCGCCATTAGGAGAAAATGCGGTCGGGATAAACAATTCACCACAATCAATATCGATGGTTACAATTGCTTCATCGGTATCAATACAACCATTTGCATCAGTCAGAGTTGCAGTATATGTGGTTGTTATAGTTGGGGCGACATTAGTTGAAATTGCATCACCCGTATTCCAAACAATCGTTCCATTTCCTGATGCTGTTAGCGTGACTGTTTCACCAGATTGAATAAGATAATCTGGGCCAGCATCAACAATTTCAGCTGCAGGAATACCATTGAGATTTACATCAAAAGGAGCTGATTCGCATCCTGTGGTTAAATCTACTATCGTAACACTATATGTTTGTGAGGGTGCTAAGCCTGAGAAAATATATGTGCCAATTGGCATTGGTACGCCATCAATATAAATTTGAAAGTTAGCTCCAATTGGAGAAACAATTTCAATGGTCCCACTTTGAACTAAACAAGTAGGTTGAGCATTAATATTCACAACAGGTGCTGCTGGACCTGGAGGAAGAGGATTGACAACTAATGAAGTGCTAAATGAGATACAACCCGTTGTTGCATCTTGTACATAAATATCATATGATGAATTTGGAGGTAATCCCGCAAAATTCGTTCCTGCCTGGAAAATAACACCATCAATGCTGTAAGTGTAATTCGCTCCGATTGGCGCAGAAACTTCAATAGTAGCAGTTCCAATAATGCAAGAAGGCTGGACAGTTACTGATGCGGTAGGTGCATTTGGTGCTGCAGGAAGTGCCGCAATATTCACACTGGCTGACATGGAAGATGCACATCCATTGGCATCTGTTACTGTGAAAGTATAGGTCGCATTGGCTGAAAGATCAATAATCGCAGTTATTGAGCCACCGGCAGTTATAGTTCCACCAGGAGTAGCTGTGATTGCCCATGTTCCAATAGGTAAACTGGATAGTTCAACACTTCCTACAGGATCTGTACATGTCGGTTGTGTAATTGTGCCAATGATCGGAGCATTTGGTAACGAGGGTACAGAATTCACACTTGCCGTTATGGCAGTTATGCTTGTGCATCCCTGATCATTTGTGATGGTATAAGAATAGCTGCTTGAAGCTGGTAGACCCGTAAATGTATATGTAGAACCACTTCCTCCTACAGCACCACCAGGGATAGTGTTGATTGTCCAGTTTCCTGATGGAAGACCAGTTAATTCAATACTTCCTGTATT
>CANNKP010000060.1 GCA_947505255.1 Flavobacteriales bacterium | reverse complement strand
GGTTATTTTATCATTGCAACAGAAGTTGGTAAAGATGTGAAAGATGCAACGATGTTAGAAATTCAACATGAAATAACACGTTTACAGACCGAACTTGTTGGTGATGATGAGTTGAATTTAGTCAAGAATTATTTGATGGGACAATTACTGAAAAGTGCAGATGGACCCTACTCTATGACCGATTTATACATGAGTGTTGAGCCTTATGGTTTGGATTTGGATTTCTATAATACATCCATTGATTCATTGAATAACATCACGCCAGAACGTATTCAAGAATTAGCAATTAAATACTTAAATTGGAACGACATGACAGTAGTATCTGCGGGATAGCAACTTTGAAAAGATATTACCGTCTTTATACTAATGAATCAGAACGTTCGTTATTGAAAATATGTTAAAGTTTGCCCTTATTTTTTCCTTTATCATTGGAATGTGTTTTCATTCCAAAGCTTCCCATGTCATGGGTGGAGAAATTACCTGGGAATGTCAAGGTGGAAATTATATCTTCACACTTACATTTTACCGCGATTGTGGCGGCGCTGAAGTAAATACAATATCGGAAAACATCAAGGTATGGAATCATCCAACCTTAACAAGTATAACTTTACCTTTTGTTACTCGAATAGATATTTCACCAACGTGTAATCCTGTTCCTGGCTCTCCTCCTCAATTAGACTGTGGAATTGGAATGGCTGGAGGAAATGGAATTGGTGCAACTGAAAAAATAATATATCGTAGCGCACCAATATCAATCTCTGGAACACCACCAGCAATTGGTTGGGCCTTTACTTATGAGAATTTTTCTAGAAGTGGCGCATTAACCAATATTACAAATCCTTCAATCTATGGAATTACCATTGCAGCGAAAATGTATGCAATTCCAGGAGCAATTTCAGGTTGCGTTGATTCATCACCTAAATTTTTACAAGAACCATATCTCGTAAGTTGCGCTGGAACTCCTTTTCAATACAATATGAATGCAGTTGATCCTGATTTAGATTCACTAGCAATAGATTTTGGAATTCCTTACAACTATTTAAATGGTGGTGTTTATAATTTACCAACTAATCCTGTTCCTATCCCATTTGAACCAGGATTTTCTTACACATCGCCTACTCCAGGAGTTGGACTAAATCCAGCTAACGTTCCAGCCGCTATCGACCCAATTACTGGTGAGCTAACATTTACTTCATTCAGCGTTGGAAATTATGTGATAAAAGTTCGCGTGAAATCATTTCGACATGGTGTATTGATTGCAGAGGTCGAACGTGAAATGCAATTAATTGTAATGGCTTGTACGGCAGCAAATAATCCTCCTATTATTAATGCACCGTTTGGTGGTGGTTTGTTTGAAACAACTGTAAATGCTGGAACATTAGTTAATTTCAACTTGTCTTCAACAGATATTGAATTGTTACAAGACGGCTCGCCTCAAAGTAATCTTTTGACTGCTTCTGGACCCATGTTCGGAACAAATTTTACGAGTAGTTTAGGTTGTGCAATTGCTCCATGTGCAACGCTCAATGCAACACCTATTATCTCAGGAATTCAAGGAGTTTCGGCAACATTCGATTGGCAAACAAGTTGTGATCATTTGGTTGGAGCAGATGGAAACGCATTGGACACAATACCGTATAATTTTGTATTTAAAATTCAAGATGACTTTTGCCAAGTTCCTAAAGTTAGCTATGCAACAGTAACAATATACGTTGTGAATCCAGGTGTAATTCAAGCTCCAGCGATAAATTGTATTCATTCAGATGCAGCTGGAAATGTAACTATAGATTGGACTCCTGTAAATAATCCAACTGGAACTTTTGTCGAATATCAAATTTATTCAATACAAAATGGACTATTAGCTACGTTGCCTATTATTGGAACAAACACATGGACAGATCCATTGGTTACTGCACAAAATGATTATTATATTGCAGTAGTTTCTGGTTGTGCTGGAAATACAACACGCTTCAGTGATACAATTTCAAACATCTTTCTTACTGTCTCAAATCCTTTAAATGGAACGGCTGTTTTGCAATGGAATAATCCTTTGCCTATTCCAACGGCAAACATGAATGCCTATTATTATATCTATCGCGAATATCCTGCTGGAACATGGACATTCATGGATAGTGTTCCTTATGGATTAATTTTCACAAGAGATACAATTGATATTTGTGATGCTTTTTTGAGTTACCAAATTGTATTACCAAATCAGCCTTGTAATTATACGTCGAACGCTCCTGGAGATAATTTTCAAGACCTCACCACTCCTGATATCCCAATTATTGCATCTGTTAGTATTGATACGTTAACAAATCAGTTAAATATTTCATGGAATCAAAATGCGCAACCTGATACTTATGGCTATGTAATATATGCAATGGGACTTGATGGCGTATTATATGAACTTGATACTGTGTGGGGATTGACGAATACGACCTATTCCTATAGTCCAGATATTTCAATTGGACCTTTGACTTTTTCTATTGCTGCATTTGATTCTTGCTTCACTTCTTCTATTCCGCCTACTTATCAATCCTCTGCAAAAGCTGAAGTAAATACGACTATGTTCCTTGGATCCGATCTACTAATTTGTGATAATACTGTTACACTTTCTTGGACGCCCTATATTGGATGGAATTCAATTGATTCATATGAAATATTCGGCAAAATAGTAGGCCAAGGATGGGTATCATTTGGTACAACAACAAATACGATTTTCGCCCTTACAGCGCAGACATTACAAGATTATTGCTTTTTCATCAAAGCCACATCAGATATAGGAAACACCTCTTTTTCGACCCAATCATGTATAACAATTGTCGCACCTTCTGAACCAACTTTCAATTATTTAAAAGTAGCAAGTGTTAATGGAAATGAAGTTGATTTAAGACATTTGATTGATGCTTCTGGTGGCGTTACAGCAATTTCATTTGAGAAAATAAATTCAGCTGGTGTATTTGAAGAAATTGCTCAAATTCCAGCAACCTCAAATAATTTATCCTTCACTGATACAGATGTTGATGTAAATAAATATAGCTATACTTATAGAGCGCGCGTTATTGATAGTTGTGGAAGACCAGGATCCGTTTCAAATATCGCTAAAACTATTCTTTTAACTGTTCAAAAAGATGATATACGCATGTTGAATTATCTTAATTGGAATGATTATATCGATTTTGACGGTTCCATTTTAGGTTACAACCTGTATCGAGGAATTGATGGAGTTTTCAATGGTCCAGTCTATGCAACACTCACAGATTCTCAAAGATCGTTTGAAGATGATTTGAATAATGTCACTTTTACTGGTAAAGTGTGCTATTACGTTGAAGCAATTGAGGGGAATAATTTATACAATGCTCCTGAGATTAGTCGTTCTAACACTATTTGCGACGTCTTTGAACCATTGATTTATATCCCAAATGCTTTTACACCTGAAGGAATAAATCCAAATTTCAAACCAATTTTAACAAACTTTGATCCAGCGGATTATTTGTTTACAATCATAGATAGATGGGGACAAGTTATTTTTCAGACAAATTCGCCAATTGAAGGTTGGTCCGGTTATATTTCGTTCTCTGGAGAAATGGCAGAAACTGGAACGTACATTTACATGGTTACAATGCATGACGGAGATGGAATTGAAATTATAAAACGAGGTCACGTTACACTTTTGAAATAGTCAAGAGACTTAAATTATCCTAAATCATTTTCTATTCATACCTTTACCATGTGAATCGAATTCTTATTATACAAACGGCTTTTTTGGGAGATGTAATTCTTGCAACCCCCGTTATTTCAGAAATGAAAAGGCTATTTCCTGATTCAACCATCGATGTATTAGTTAAAAAAGGAAATGAAGCATTATTACAGAATAATCCCCATCTGAATAATATAGTAGTTTTTGATAAATCCGTAGGAAAATACCAATCTATTCTAAAATTGATTCGACAATTTAGAAGCAGAAAATATGATCTTGTAATTAATTTACAACGATTTGGAAGTTCTGGGATAATTACAGCCTTATCAGGAGCAAAAAAGAAATACGGCTTCAAAAAGAATCCTTTTTCCTTTGCTTTTACAAAGTCGTTTGACCATCAAATTGATAATGGTTTGCACGAAGTAGAAAGAAATTTAAGTGTGATAAAAGAATTTGGTGCAGTCGCTAAAAAACGTCCAGAGTTATTCCCGAGTAAAGATCATTTTGCAAAAATATCCACGTTCACTTCTGATGAATTCTTTTGTTTTGCTCCTGCAAGTGTTTGGTTTACCAAGCAATTACCAAAAGAAAAATGGGTTGAACTCATTCAACAAAAATCAATGGAAGGAGCAATTTATCTTTTAGGAGGGAAAGATGATGAAACCCTTTGTCAAGAAATAATCGATTTGGCGAAAATTTCTAACGCACAGAATCTCGCTGGAAAACTCAATTTATTAGAGTCGGCAGCAATGATGTCAAAGGCAAAAAGAAATTTTGTCAATGATTCAGGTCCATTGCATTTAGCTTCAGCAATGAATGCTCCAGTTACGGCGTTCTTTTGTTCAACACTACCTGGTTTCGGCTTCGGACCATTATCAGAAGATTCTGAAATAAAAGAGGTGTTAAATTTATCATGCCGACCATGCGGATTACATGGCCATAAAGCTTGTCCAAAAGGACATTTTAAATGTGGCCACGAGATAGAGATTTAATCAAAAACAACATAATTATTTACAAATTATACCCAATGATTTTTCTCTATTATTTAGACAACACTTTGAATTCATAATTCAAGAGTCATAATATAATCCTCCATTAAATAGCCTTTTCCGATATCAATATTCACTTCGGAAGTAATTTTAAACCCAATTTTTTGATAAAATGAAACAGCTTTATTGAACCGATTTACATTTAAGATGACATTTTCAATTCCACTTTCTTGAGCGATTTCGATTGCTTTTTCTATCAGTTTCCTTCCAACTCCTTTTCCTTGATTATAAGGTAAAACGTAGATTTTTTGAATTTTTATTTCGTTTTTTTTAGTGGTCAATAATTCTAGCCCAATAAAGCCAAGCGGTTTTCCATTTTCTTTCAAGACATAAAAGAGTTGACCCTCTTCTACTTGATTTTGTAAAGTCTCAAGATTATACATCCATTCAAACATATAATCTAATTGTTCAGAAGAAAGAATCTCACGATAAGTAATTGGCCATGTAATTTGAGCAATTTCTCGAACTACGACCATTTCATTTTTAGAAAGTAAATTGATTGCAATCATACTATTTTATAAGCCAATACTATTGTTTTACAAAAGCTTGTTGCTCTATTCTACCATTTATCTCCATTCTTACCCAATAGGTTCCAGGTTTTAAATCTGCTACTGAAAGTCTTGAATCTTGGATATTCCTTGTTACTGTTTTTCCCATTGCATCAATTAACATAACGTGCTGCGGTAATTCATCTACAACAGTAAAATGCAATTCATTCACTACAGGATTTGGATAAACAGACCATTGTATTTCATGCTCTATTTCTTCCATTCCAACTGTTATCAAGGCCAATTTAATTGCCTGATAAGCGTTAATCTTTCCCCAACCCCATTGTGTGCTTCCTGCAGCTGGAATTACTCCTGTATTATTGTCTTCACGCGCTGTTTGTATGATAATCTCTTTTACTTGTTGCGCTGATAAATAAGGATTCGCCTCCAAAATTAGAGCTACAACTCCAGTCACCATTGGAGATGCCATTGAAGTTCCAGAAAATTTTGCGAACGGATAAGTTCTTCCATTAAAATCTACAAACGCTATTTGCGTAAATGCATTATCAGTATAAGATGATATGGAAGAAGCAATACTTACTCCTGGAGCTGAAATATCTGGCTTTAAAACTTCATCATATCGAGGTCCAATGCTCGAAAAGCCAGCAATTGCTCCACCAGCAGTAGATCCACCACCCGTTATATATTTTGGAGCATAAGCGGCAACACTTATGAGACTATTAGTGCAGGAAGGTTCACTTATCCCATAAAAATGATCTCCACTGACAGATCCGCTTGTGAAAAATGAGAAAGGCATTCCCCAATTCCCAACATCATTCGACAATTCAGTAACATTCCAATAATGAACTTTTCCCGCTACTGCTTGAGACTTTAACAATACGCGCAAATTTGTATTTGTATTTTTCACCCGAAGCCGCATTTGTGGTCGACCATTCAATGGATGAGAAGCGTCTGCTGAAATATTGTACCAAATTGTATCTAAGCCAGTTACCAAAAATGTATCAATGTAGCTTGATGTTGTAGCAGTTGAATAATATGGACTTTCAACTAACAGAAGTCCTGATGAATTATAAACTTTTATTCCAGACTCAAACGCATTTGCTTGCTCTCCCCACATGTGAATGCTTTGTCCCCACATATTTACGTTTGCAGCGTAATCATAAAATTCGATGCGTGATTTAATAGAATCATTATTGAACGTTTTCTTGATGTGAAAATTTACATTCCCATTGTTTCCACCCGAGTTCGAAAATACAACTCCTAATAATGAATAAGCATCAATTGCTTGGCTTAACAATGAATTCCCATCAAGTGTGCCCATATGATATAAACCCCAACTCATGTTAACGACTAATCTTTTTCCTTCAGTTTGAGACTTTTGAAACATCCATTCCCAAGCATCTAAAACAGCGCCTTCGTCTACTAAAAAAGTTGCAAAAAGATATTGTGCTTCGAAAGCTATTCCTCTATAAATTGTTCCTGCCCCACTACCGCCGGAAATTCCTGCGACATGAGATCCATGCGTTGCATGACTATAAATATTAACTGTATCAGCCCCTGCAGCAATAAATTCAGGCGATGATGAAAATTCTGTACCGTAGGAAAAGCCTAATGGGGCTGGTCCACTTGTTTTAAATTGATCCCAAGCGGCTAAAATTCTCGTGTTTTGAAGTAATGTATCATAAAACATTGGCGAAGAATAATCAAAACCCCAATCGGTAATACCAATTAGCACATTTTTACCAGTATATCCTTGTGGAAGATTTATGCCCATATGAACACTATCAGCGCCAATATCCTTAACTGCTTTATCAAGATTTGGCTTAATCTTTCCTGAAAGCTGGAGCAATTTAATTCCTGGTAAACTTGAGATAGTATTCAATAAACTCACTGGAATTTTCAAACTCACAATATCACCAATGTTTGCGCCAACCATAATTCCCATTTGAACTAAAGTGGATTTTGAAAAATGAGAAGTAGTTTTTCCAAGAAATGAAACATACTGATTTCCTTTTATGGAATTTACAGCAAAACGGTCTTGAATATTAACTGAACATTTTCCTCCGTTTAATTTTGAATCTAAAAGAATCAAGGAAACATCCGCTTTAGTGTTTGCTGAAAGTACGACTTGCGAATAACTCCAGTTAGCACAAATTGATAAAAAGAATACTAGAAATAACTTCATTTGAAAGGTTTAAAACTAAAGATAGTAAAACTAATCAAGAAATTAATAAACTTCATATGATTCCCCCCCTCTTTTAAACAATGATAAGTGCATATCAGCTAGACAATTTAAAGACAAAATGAAATTCACAAAAAAGTCTCATATTTCTATGAGACTTTTAATTACCCTTTTCCCGGTTTTATTGTGGGAGTAGTTTTTATGGTTGGTGTCGTTTTTATGGTTGGGGATTGTTTCACTGGATTCTGATTAACTGGTATTGAAATTCCTCCAGCTGGTTTTGAATTTGAACCATTTGAATTTGATGGGTTATTATCCGTTTTAAAAATTGTATTGTTTTCTTTCACAGGATTATTTTCTTTTATAACACGTTCTTGAGTCACTGGTTTTTCTTTCGTTTGCGAATTGGAACCAATTCCTTCAGGCTTTCCAGAAAAAGTCTCTTTTGTACCATCAGCTCCAGGATTAATATTTCTAACAGGCCTTTCTAACCTCCCTATTGTAATTCCAGTTGTAGCGTCATTTATAACTGGTCGTGGATTAGGTGGAATTTCTAAATAGGCATTATCATAAATACAGCCATACAAGTCATTTCCTGTAACCCCTTGGTTTTCGCAATTTCTTCTTGCAGCAACTTGACGGTCATTAGGCAAGTCAGTAATTGTCCGATGCACTCTTGGAAAACTTTCGTCCGTATAAGCCAAGGTACTTTGTCCAAAACCGTAATCAAATAAGGAAGTCGCTTGTGTGATTCTAAATTCACGTGCGTAATCCTTGGCTAAAAAGGATAAAAATTCTTTTTCAATAGCATTTGAAGCTTGATCATTTCCGAAAATTGGGAATGATTGATTAGCGCCTCTGTTACCATTATTTTTTATATCAAAATCATCATTAGATCGTCCATTTGCATTTCCTAACAATCCTTGCAGATCGTTTTGAGCACACGGGTAAATTTGTACTGCAATATTCAAAAAATTCATTCGTGAAGAATTTCTCATTTCAACATTTGCAGTTTCACCTGTTGGCCAAGTCACGACATATGTATTTGAAGAATATCGGATAATTCCTCCGTGAGGTAAAAAATACCTTCCTGCAGTAATATAAATAGGTGCGCCATTTAAACGCAAAGCACAATTGGAAACATTATCTGGTTTTTCATTTGCATAAATACAGACTCTATCTCCTGAAACGTTCATTGCAACGGCTGTATTCAATGAAATTTCATCTGATGTTGGTTGCTGACGAGCTTGAATCTCTAGATTTTCAGAGAGTGATTTAACTAAAATAAATTCTCCAACAGTCTGAAAAGAATATGCTGCACCATCAAAGGAAGTTAAATGCGGATCACCGAATGTTCTTGCCATTACTGGTTTACAACTTGGACGATTAACTATCGAATAAACGTTATTCCAATCATTTCTTGCAGTAGAGTCCGTCGCAATTCGTTGATTATCTCGCACCATTTGATTAATAATAGTTCTATTGGATTCAGGAACCATTCTCAACATATCTACAGGCGTTAAATCCTCAGGAAATGTTCTATCTGGAATAGTTTGTTTGTGCGCCATTGCAACAAGACTTGACGCAAGCCATTCTCCTCTAATTGGATCCCATTTAGTTAATTCAGCTCGAACTGGCTGGAAATCTTGTGTAAATTTATCTTCTTGAGAAAAAGATGTTGAAGCGTTCAATAAGATCAATCCAACTATAGGTAGAATTTTTTTCATAGTACTTGTTTTAAATTATTCTATTCTGTGACCTCAGCCCTGTAACAAATGCTGTGCCAATTAAACATAAAAATAATGAATATTGAATGATTTACAATGCATCAATAAATCGCTGATATTCTGCAATCGAATTTGCTTTTTTGACGATTCGATAATAGCTTTTTCCATTTTCGAATGCTTCAGAAAAATATTCCCAGTAATGCTTCATTTTAATTAAAATGTTTCCTTCATTTTGGGTCTCCTCAAGATAGCTTTCTAACAACACATTCAAGAAATTAGTGAACACTTCCACGCGGTCTTCGGGAAATTCAAGTGTGTCATCTTGAATCATTTCAAAGAGAAAAGGGTTAGATATTGCTCCCCGACCAATCATATAGTGATTGATTTCAGGAAACAAGGATTTGACCTTTCTAAAATCTTCTACTGAATTTATATCACCATTATAAACCAAGGTATGATTTGACAATTCTATACATTCTTTGAATCTATCATGGTCACATTGTCCTTGATACAGTTGTTTTCCATATCGTGCGTGAACGATAATTTCACTCAATGGGAAATCATTTAATCTAGGCAGAATTGAAAGTATATCTTCAGTTGATTCATAACCCATTCTCATTTTCAATCCTAATTTCATTGGAATTTGAGGTATGACCTCTTCCAAAATTTGAAAGATTTTTTCTGGTTTATTCAAAATTCCTGAACCTAAATCTCTGTTGGCCACCATCGGATAGGGACAACCTAAATTCCAATTTACTTCTTGATAGCCTAAATCAATTAAATAATTTGCCATAACCAAAAAATCTTCTGTGCAACACGCCATGATCTGAGGAACGACAATCTCAAATGGATTATTTTTCGGTAAAACATCCTTTTTGGGACCTTCTTTTATCACTCCGTCATTTGACATTTTGAGATAAGGTGCATAAAAGCGATCAACATCACCTAAAACGGATTGAAAGGCATTCCTGAAATGATGATCAGTAAAGCTTTGTAATGGCGCTAAGTATAGATGATTTCTCAAAAAAATAGAATTTTGATAAAGATAAATTGTTTTAGTTGAAATAAAGTTATAATTTTCGGAACGGTTCTAAAAAGTAGATATGGAAACAGCAATAACGGAAGGAGTTCAAATTACAGTTGACACAAATTTCAGATCTGATTTATCACATGTTATAGACAATCAATTCTTTTTCAATTATACCATTACGATGGAAAATCACAATAATTTCGATGTTCAACTATTGAGTCGTGATTGGTATATTTTTGACTCATTAAATGAGCCAAATTTTGTTAGTGGAAAAGGAGTAATTGGAGAGCAACCAATTTTAAAACCTGGTCAACAATTCACTTACATGAGTGGATGTGAATTGTTTTCAGAAATTGGATTTATGAAAGGTTTCTACACATTTATTAATCTAGCTGAAGGGAATGTTTTCCAAGTTTATGTCCCAATTTTCAGATTAATTCATCCACCTAGACTCAACTAATTCTTTTCCTGTAAAACACTAAGAATGCTAAGGCTAATAGCGCAAAAGCAAAAACGGCATAAAGAATATTTCTATGGAGTTTTTCATTTTCGATAGCAGCAATTAATTTAGCTTCATGCGATTCATTTTTATCTTCAATTTCTATTTGATCTAGAGATTCTAAAAGTTCATTATCTGCTGTTTGCTCTATTGCCAATTCAGAAAAGTAAGTTTTTTGTAAATCCACCACCTTTGCCATTTCTTGGTAGGCTAGTTCCCATTTATTTTGAGTCTTATAAACCTCTGAAATAGCTAAAATTGCATCTAATTCTTCTTTAACCAATTTCTTGTTTTTGCAGTAATATTCACTTTTTGAATAATATTTTAAAGCTTCCTTATAATTTTCCAATCCAAAATAATAGTCACCTAAATTGTAATAACTTTCTGAAATAGATTTGGCATTTTTTGTTTGAATTCTCAAATCCAATGCTTTTTGAAAATAATTCAATGATTCATTTGTATTATTCTCATGAAAAAACACAATCGCCATATTATTATATGCTTGAGCAATGAGTGACGTTGCTTTCGATTTAAAACCAAAATCTGCACTTTTTCGATAGTATTCTTTTGCTAAAGGAACATTCTTTTTATTTTCTGCAATTGTTCCCAATAATGCATAAGCACTAGAAACGGCTTCAAATTTAGATCTTTTAAGCGATTCAGTTTTATAATGTTGTAAAATCGCTTCGGCTTTATCATTATTTCCGATATTAATATAAGCTTGTGCTAAATTCACTTCTGCTAAAAAAGCTGAAGTTGGATCGGGTGATTTCTTGCCGCATTTTAATGATTTTAAATAAAATTTTTCGGCTTCTATTGGTTTTCCGTTGTATAAATAACCATTACCAATCTCGTTGAATATTTCTGTCTGAATTACAAAATTTTCTCTTCTTTCAAAATACGAATTTGCTGTTTTTAAATATTCAATACCTTTTAATTGCTGACCTGTTCGAATCAAATAACTTCCTAAAGAACGTTTTCCTATATTAATTGCAAAATCATTTTCCCCTTCATAACCCAGCATCATTATTTGAACGGCATCACTTTTTAATGAATCCAAATTATTCCTTAAATAATAATTCCAATTTTCTAAGGATTGTGTTGCAGCTTCCTGAATTTCTTTTTCTGAAAACTTGTTGGATGTGTTATTTAAATTTTGAGTAAATCCAAACTGAAAGGAGATTAAAAAGAAAAGGAAGAATACTATTTTCATAAGAATAATTTAAAGCAATGTATTTTGTAAATTTACATTATTGCAAGGATAAACTACAATTATAAGACAGTTGCACTAATAAAATTACAAAATAGAACGAGGCAAAAGAAAAATTTTAACTAGAGTTATCTTATGATGATAGCTAGATGATTTTTTTTGAACAACGAAGTTATTGAAAGTAATTTTATTGAAATTGCCATAAATCAAGTGTTTTACAATTGTCTTATCATTACTTTTACAAAAAAATATTTATATGTCAAACGCTATTTTCCGAGTGCCAATTGCTGTAAATGAACCAATCAAAGGATATGCTCCGGGTTCTGCTGAACGCAAAAGTTTATTGAATAAATACCAAGAAATGTACAATCAGGCGGCTATTGATGTCCCAATGTATATTGGAGGAAAAGAAATTAGAACAACCAACAAAAAACCGATGACTTCACCGCATGATCATCAAAAGGTTTTAGGACATTATAATGTTGGTGATGCAACACATGTGCAAGATGCGATTGACGCGGCTTTGGCTGCAAAAGATGCTTGGGCAAATTTACCTTGGGAAGAACGTGCAGCAGTATTTTTAAAAGCAGCTGATCTTTTGGCAGGTCCATTTAGAGATCGAATGAATGCAGCAACGATGTTGGCACAATCTAAAAACGTTTACCAAACAGAAATAGATGCAGCTTGCGAATTGATTGATTTCTTTAGATTCAATGTTCAATACATGACGCAGATTTACAGTGAGCAACCAGAATCTTTGCCTGGCATGTGGAACAGATTAGAATACCGTGCATTAGAAGGGTTCGTATTTGCTTTATCTCCGTTTAACTTTACATCAATCGCAGCGAATTTATCGGCTGCCCCAATGATGATGGGAAATGTTGTTGTATGGAAACCAGCCGAATCACAAATTTATTCTGCACAAGTTATTATGGATTTATTCAAAGCTGCTGGAGTTCCTGATGGTGTGATCAATATGGTTACCGTTAGTGGTCAAACTGCTGGAGAGGTGATTTTCAAAAACAAACATTTTGCTGGTATCCATTTCACTGGATCAACAGATGTTTTCCGTCAGTTATGGCGAAATATTGCTGATAATTTAGAAAACTATCGTTCATATCCACGAATTGTTGGAGAAACAGGGGGGAAAGATTTTATCATGGTTCACAAGTCTGCTGATGCGGCTGAAGTAGCAACTTCTATGGCACGTGGAGCATTTGAATTCCAAGGTCAAAAATGT
>CANNKP010000059.1 GCA_947505255.1 Flavobacteriales bacterium | reverse complement strand
TTCATCTACTTCCCATAAATGATTCCCAACAGCAATTTCATAACGGTATTTTTCGATGGTTTTATCTGCAAATTGTTCAATCAATTCATTTGCTTCGTTTAAAGGAATCTCATATTCAAATTCACTTCTAGAAATACCAACGGTTGGACCTTTAATCGTAAGAAATCCTTTTTCGCCCTTCACACGAACACGAATTGTTTTTTCAGGGGTTCGAACGAGATAAGCTTGAACAATTCTTTTGGGTGCTGGTTTGTTGACCAATTCCCATTTTTCTTTGTTGACTAAAAATTTACGTTCTATTTCCATTATTCAGAAAGTTCTGTTCCAAACATACTCCCAATCCTTAATTGCTTCAAACTTCTGTTGAGCTACTTTATTGGACGGATGAGTTAAAACGGATTCAACAGAAACAGCTTTTAATTCTGGCGCTAAGTCATTGCGAACAAAGATGAAATTGAATCCTAATTCATTGCAACCAACTAATTTATACCCTAAATGATTTGCCAAATTTGTCATGGCAACTGGAGAAGCTCCATGATAATCGATTTGTTTTCCAGGATAAAAATAGTCTGCATCATATGGAACAACAACATCATTCATTCCAAATTCATTGTGCGTTTCAATAATAACCACTTGTGGATTGACACATTTAATTGCTTCCCAAACCCAATAATCGTTTCCATCAATATCGATTGACATCATTCCAATTTCACCGGTTAATCCACCTTTTAATATTAATTCATTGATGTTTTCGCGGGTAATCATTGAATTCAAAAAGGTTGGTTGTGGTGCATTTGAATTTCCCCATTTCTTATAAAAATACTGACCTCTTTCGATGGCTTGTTTGTTGCCATCGATGAACAAACCTGTCCAATCGTGGTGAAAATGAAGGTTGGCAGAATTACTATTGACACCATCGTCTGAACCAAATTCCAAGAAAGTCTTTACAGGATTTTCTATCATCGATATTGTATAGAGCAACAATCCATCTTCTTCGAATTGAGAAAAATTTTTGAATCCCGTCATCGAAAAGTTGGGTATTACACCTGTTTTTTTGGCAATTTTATAGCTTTTGACTAGATTATGTTGTCTTTTTTGCTCCGTTTTAGAAAAGCGTTCTCGAATTTTAAACCGTAGAAAATGTTTTTTAAGAAAGTGCTTTAATACTGGGTGCATGTTGCGAAGTTAATCTTCTGTCAATTATTTCATACTATTTTCAATGCAAATTGTATATTTTTTTTTGCTTCTGAGTTCTTTCTGTTAACTTCGTCCAAATGAATATCTTTCTGACTTACGATTATGAATTGTTCTTTGGGAAATCTGCGGGTTCTGTGGATAAATGTATTATTGAACCTACCAATGAATTACTGAAAATCGCAAAAGAATTTAACATCAAAATGACCTTTTTCGTGGATATTGGTTACTTGATCAAGTTAAAAGAATTTCTTCCCAATAATCCACAATTGCAACTGGACGATTCTAAAGTCAGAAAGCAGTTGACTCAAATAATGGAAGAAGGACATGATATTCAATTGCACATTCATCCGCATTGGGAGAAATCCTATTATGAAAATGGAAAATGGATTTTTGTCACTGAAAACGCATACAAATTAGCTGATTTCGATGAAGAGGAAATTAAGCGAATTGTTGTTTCTTACAAAGCATGTTTAGATGAAATTGCGGGTTATAAAACGACTGCTTTCAGAGCTGGAGGCTGGTGTATTCAACCATTTCATAAATTGAAAACTGTTTTTCAAGAAGTTGGAATTAAATATGATTCAAGTGTTTTTCCAGGAGGAAGTTTTTCTTCGACAGATTATTCATTTGATTTCACGAATGCTCCGACAAAATCACATTATTCTTTTAATGATGATGAATGTCAAGAAGTTGAAAATGGACCTTTTGTAGAATATCCAATTAGTTCACGAAGGTATTCTCCAATTTTTTATTGGCGCTTATATATTTTGGGGAGATTATTTCCCTCTCAACACAAAATGATAGGTGACGGAGATTTTTTAGCGCAACCAGGACGTAAGAAATCGGTACTCACAAATTTCACATGGAATCATATTAGTACGGATGGATTTTACGCCTCCAAATTAGAAAAGACACTGAATTCATTTGAGCAAAATAATATAGAAGATATGGTGGTTATTGGTCATCCAAAAGGAATGACATTGTTTTCGTTGAAAGCGACGAAGAAATTTATATCAAAAGCGCATACCAAACACGTATTTAGAACGTTTAAAGAATTGATTTGAAAATTATCCAACGAGAACATATTGATACAAAAAAATGGGATGCACTCGTTTTGTCTTCAACTGACAATGCAGTTTTTTCCCTGTCAACTTATTTAGATGCAGTGGCAGAAAATTGGTGTGTTTTAACAGATGATGAATATTCAAAAGGAATCGCGTTGCCATATACCGTTCGCTTGGGGATAAAAGTAGTTTACACACCTATTTTTGTGCGTTATTTAGAATGGTTTGGTGATGAAATTAAAAAGATTGAAACGATTAAATCCATTATTCAAAACGAATTTCAACAAGGACAATTAAGTTCAACTTTGACTTTTGAGAACAAGAAATCAGATGAATTTATTTTTCAAATAATTGAGATTCAAGCAGAACAACTGATTAATTCTCAAGCAAAACGAATGTTGTCAAAATTTGACAAAGCAGATTTTACAATTCAATTAGATGCTGACGAAGAAGAGATTATAAAAATTATAAAAGCAGAATTGCCTCAAAAAGTAAAATCATTGAATGATAAATCATTGACAAGCTTAGAAGCATTGGTAAAGTCATTGAAGAAGAATGAACTTTTGAAGGTTGTTGCGGTGAAAAAAGAAAATACAGTTGTAGGAGGTTTGTTTTTAGTTGAATTCAATCAATCACTCTTGTATTTAAAAGGTGCCTTTACTTCCGATTCTAAAAAAGAAGGTGCGATGTATGGCGTTATGAAATATGCGATTGAATTATCCAAAGAGCATAAAAAACGATTTGATTTTGGTGGATCACGAGTTGAAGGAGTTAGAAGGTTTAATGTAAATTTGGGAGGTAAAGATGTGAACTATCATTCGTATGAATGGGATAATTCGCCGCTTTGGTTTAAAATTTTGAAAAGAACAAAAATAGCATGGAAAAAAAAGTAATATTGATTACAGGCGCTTCTGGCGGAATGGGAAAAGAAATTACCAATTGGTTCAATACCGACCAATATAAATTGATTTTGCATTATCACCTTCATCCTGTTGATTTAGAAGCTTCTGATTCCATTTTTCATGTTCAAGCTGACTTAAGAGATGAAAAGCA
This sequence comes from Flavobacteriales bacterium, assembly GCA_947505255.1. Classification (GTDB taxonomy): domain Bacteria; phylum Bacteroidota; class Bacteroidia; order Flavobacteriales_D; family Crocinitomicaceae; genus M0103. The sequence goes on along the minus strand of CANNKP010000059.1, from coordinate 9,928 downwards.
AATAACGGAGATGGTTGATGCTGCACTTAACCATTTTGGTCGGATTGATATCCTAATCAACAATGCTGGAATTTCAAAAAGCGCGATGTCTTGGAAAACAGATTATGACGCATGGAAAGAAACATTAGCAATTAATTTGGATGCGCCATTTTTGCTTTCAAAAGCTGTCATACCAAGCATGCGCTCAAATAAATTTGGGAAAATCATTAATATTTCTTCGGTTGTTGCTCAAACAGGTGCAATTGGAACAGCTGCTTATGCGGCATCAAAAGCTGGATTAATTGGGTTGACAAAAACGATGTCAAAAGAATTAGCGCTCAATAATATAAGTGTAAATGCCTTGGCGTTAGGGTATTTTAAAGTTGGAATGATCGATGATGTTCCGCAAGAAATGCAACAAGCGATTATTGAAACGATTCCTAAAAAAGAATTGGGTAACCCATCTGCAGTTTGCAAAACAATTGAATGGCTTATTTCAGATGAAGCTGAATATGTTACGGGACAAATTATTAACTTAAATGGCGGAATGTACAGTTAAAATCCGTTCAAATTCTTATTTTTGCTCATGTTTAGATTAAAAGCCAATACACCAAGATGGGTAATCATTCTTTTAGATTTGATACTTTCATTATTCGCTTTAGTCTTTGCGTATCTCATTCGCTTCGATTTAAAAGCAGATCGTAATTTAATCGAACAAGAATGGTTAATTCTTTCAAAATCTATTCTTGTTTTTTTCGCAGTAAAACTGATTGTTTTTTATCTCTTTAAAATTCACAAAGGATTAGTTCGCTATACTTCAACCGAAGACATTCGAAGAATATTTTTAGCCGTTTCAACAAGTTCAATTATCTATTTGCTTTTGGGTTATCTGAGATTTTATCTTGTTGATGGTTATTTCTTATTTCCAATGTCTGTTTTGATTATGGAATTTCTAGCCTGCTTGGTATTAATGATTGGTTCTCGATTCACAGTTAAGTTATTATACCTAGAATCCATTAAATCAAACCAAAAGGAAGAACGAATTTTAATTTATGGAGCTGGTGTTTCAGGTTTAATTACAAAAAAAACCATTGAAAAAGATGCTCGTTTGATGTATAAAATCGTTGGTTTCGTTGATGATAACAAGAAAATGGATGGAACGCGTTTGGAAGGTGTATCTGTTACTCACACATCTAAATTAGAGAATTTAATCAAAGAAGAAGCTATCACGACAGTAATCATCGCCATTCAAAAACCGGATGAAGATAAACGTAAAAAAATCGTTGAATTGTGTTTAGCATTGAATGTAAGAATTCAAAAAGTACCCAATCTAAAAAGTTGGATAAATGGAGAGTTTTCGACTAAACAAATTGCCAAAATCAACATTGAAGATTTATTGGGAAGAAAACCAATTGTTTTAAATGAGGATAAAATTTCAAGTGAATTGAAAGGTAAAATTATATTGGTTTCTGGTGCTGCAGGATCAATCGGAAGCGGAATGGTGCGACAAATAGCTAAATATCAACCAAAAAAAATTGTATTATTGGATCAAGCTGAATCACCCTTGTACGATCTTCAGAATGAGTTATTTTCCAATTTCCCAAGTTTAAATTTTGAGGTTGTTATTGGTGATATTCGCAGTTATGAAAGAATGGACCGCCTTTTTGATTTTTTTAAACCAGATTATGTTTTCCATGCTGCAGCTTATAAGCATGTGCCTTTGATGGAAAGTAATCCATCAGAAGCTGTTTTAACGAATGTGAAAGGAACAAAAAACTTAGTTGATTTAGCCTTGAAGTTTAAGGTGAATAAATTTGTAATGATTTCAACCGATAAAGCAGTGAATCCAACGAATGTGATGGGAGCGTCAAAACGTATCGCGGAGATTTATGCACAAGCGGCAAATGAGAAAGGGATTACGAAATTTGTCACAACACGTTTTGGAAATGTTCTTGGATCAAATGGTTCCGTTATTCCTTTGTTTCAACGTCAAATTGAGCATGGTGGCCCAATTACAGTAACCGATGAGAGAGTTACACGTTTCTTTATGACAATTCCTGAAGCGTGTCAATTGGTTTTGGATGCTGGAACGATGGGAGAAGGCGGTGAAATCTTTGTTTTTGACATGGGTGAATCTGTGAAAATCATTGATTTAGCGAAGAAAATGATTCAGTTGAGTGGACTTGAATTAGGAAAAGACATTGAAATAAAAGTAACGGGGTTGCGTCCCGGAGAAAAATTATACGAAGAATTATTAGCGGAGGAAGAAAATACAATTCCAACACATCACCCATTAATATTGAAAGCAAAAATTCGAAAAGAAGAAGCTTCTCAATTACAAGAAATTGAATTGTTGATTCAGTTATTTGAATCACAAAAGAACGATGAAATTGTAACCAAAATGAAACAAATTGTTCCTGAGTTTATTAGTAATAATTCAGATTACGAAAAACTCGATAAAAAATGATTACACCTGCAAAAATCCAAGTTCGCTTCTCAGATTTAGACGTATTAGGACATGTTAATAACACCATTTATCTGAGTTATTTTGAAATGGCACGGGTTCATTATTTTAAAGAACTTCTTGGAGAAGGTTGGGATTGGAATAAATTCGGAATTGTTTTAGCCAAAAATGAAGTTGAATATTTTAAATCAGTTTTGTTAAATCATGAGCCTTTGATTACCATTTTTACCGAACATATTGGTTCTAAAAGTTTTACATTAGGCTATGAATTACACGTTAATAATGTATTGTTTGCTAAGGGAAAATCAGTCCAAGTGTGTTTCGATGCTTCAATTCAACAATCCATTCTTGTTCCTGATCAAATGCGCATGCAACTTGAAAGAATAATTCGGGAATAGTTTTTGAAAAGAGTTAAAAAAGCAATTATATGAAAGCATTATTCATTATTTTATTTGTAGTTGGAAATTTATTTTCTTCATGGAGTCAAATTCCAGTTGTAAAAAAAGAAAATCCATGTGTAAAAACGAAAAGTGGCAAAGAACAACGCTATCTGGAATGGGAATGTGGCAAATTGGCTGGTGTCATTGATTGCAATGAAAAATTGACATATGATGAAGATACAAAAACAATTCTGAGTGGTAATATAGGATCTCCTTTTACTGGAACGTGTGAGTCATGTTTTATGAATGGGCTATTGGAAAGAAGAATCACTTTTGTAAATGGAAAAGAAAATGGAATAGACACATCTTATTATAAATCTGGTTGTCCGCAAGTTATGCGTAATCATGTTTTGGGTGTTGAGTCAGGACAATGGTTTTACTTCTATGACAGTACAAATTATATTGCTTGGGAAATGAATTATAATTTAGGCCAAAAACACGGTAAACAACTTTATTTAACGAAAGAAGGAGATACAACGCGGATTGAGTTTTATTCAAATGGAAAATTGAACGGCGTAAAGAAAAGTTATTATCCAAAATCTAAAATTGAAAAGGAAATTACTTATGTTCAAGGACTTATGGAAGGTCCATTCAAAGCGTATAATCGTGAAGGTAAAATCATTCAAGAACTTTCTTATAAACAAGGTAAGAAAAACGGTGAATTGAAATACTATTATGATGATGGTGTTTTATTATCAGTTGAACATTGGACGATGGATGTGAAAGATGGTGAATTCAAAACGTTTTATTATGAAGGCAACATTCAAAAAATGGAGAACTATAAAAAAGGTATTCCTGAAGGTTGGTTTGAAGAAAAATGGCCTGATGATAAATTTAAACAACGAGCCTTATACAAAAAAGGTGTTATCATAGAAGAGCATCGTTTTGATGAACATGGAGTTGAAAACTATACGTTTGGTGTTGAAGCAGAAGGAGGGAAGGAAGATGATGCAATGCCTTCAACAAAAAAGAAGAAAAAGAAGACCCAATCGACAAGCCCAGGCACAAAAAAGAAGAAGAAAAAAGACGAAGATAATGGTGGCTTAATTAAAATGGAATAAATGATCATCGCAATAATTGGAGGAGGAGCAGCAGGTTTTTTTGCTGCTCTTTCTGCTAAAAAACACTTTCCCGAATATACTGTAATCATTTTTGAAAAGTCAGCTAAGGTTCTTTCAAAGGTTAGAATTTCTGGCGGTGGACGCTGTAATGTGACAAATGCATGTTTCGATAATAAGGAATTAGCAAAACATTATCCTAGAGGAGAAAATAATCTTAGAAAAGCATTTGAGCAATTCAATGCACAATCAACAATAGATTGGTTTGAGCAAAGAAATGTAGCCTTAAAAACATTTCCAGATAATTGTATTTTTCCACAATCAAATGATTCTCACACCATTATTGACTGTTTCACAAAAGAAGCAAGTACTTTAGGTGTTGAAATAAAATACAACCAATCTATCACAGAAATTCAGCGCGTTGAAACAGGATTTGAATTGATTACAAGAGAAGCTAAATTTCATGCAGATAAAGTAATTGTTACAACAGGAGGTCATCCAAAACGATCAGGACTAGAATGGCTTGAACATTTGGGTCACACCATCATTGAACCTGTTCCGTCCTTGTTTACATTTAATATGCCTCAAGACCCCATTCGTGAATTGATGGGTAATGTTGTGGAAAAAGCCATAGTAAAAGTAGAAGGAACTAAGTTAATTGGAAAAGGTCCTTTGCTTGTGACGCATTGGGGAATGAGTGGTCCAGCCATCTTGCAACTTTCAGCTTGGGGAGCACGAATTTTAGCTGAAAAAGCCTATCAATTTTCAGTTTTAGTGAATTGGTTAGATGAGGAAAAGGATGAAGGTTTAAGAATGCGTTTGTCAAAAATCATCGAAGAACATGGTGGCAAAATGATTGGCAATCTAAATCCGTTTCCTATGACAAGTAGGTTATGGAATTTTTTATTGACAAAATCTGAAATAAATCCTGAAATGAGGTGGAAAGATTTAGGAAAAAACGTAACGAATAAACTCGTCAACACACTTATCAACGACCGTTATGTCGTGAGTGGAAAAACAACCTTCAAAGAAGAATTTGTAACAGCAGGAGGCATTTCGCTGCAAGATGTCAACTTCAAAACAATGGAAAGTAAAATTGTTCCAGGAATGTTCTTCGCTGGTGAAGTGTTGGACATTGACGGAATCACGGGTGGTTTCAACTTTCAAGCTGCTTGGACAACAGGTTTTGTGGCGGGGAAAAGTGTTGAATTTTAAATCATTACAAAACCATTGGTTTTGAAAAATGAATTTTTAAATCTTCGATGAAAGGTAGTAATTTTTCGAGTGTAACGTGCTCCATCACAACAATTTTAAACCAGTCCGCAGCATGGTGGTTGTCTGGAACTAAATAATATTTGCCAGCAATTTCTTGTGTCATACTCGAGCTTCTGATCGCAACAATGTTGGAAGATGGATTCCGGAAATATTCAAGTTTCATCGCATCCAATTGTTCACAAAACCAATCTGTTCGTTTTTGAAGCACAAATATTTTTTCAAACCAACCATTTGGACCATATTTCGAAAGAATCATCCAAACAGCAACAGCATTTGCGCCAGAACGGCTTCCAATTAAGGTACAATCTTCTCCTTCAACATAACTTGCTTGTTTGGTTGTTGCATAATGAATATAGCCTTTCCGGATTAGGAAAATCCCCGTTCCATAAGGTGCTTGTGCCATTTTATGCGCATCTAACGTAACAGAAGAAACGTGTGAATTTGAAAAATTCAGATTAGTAGATTTATTCGCAAACGGATAATAAAATCCTCCGTAAGCTCCATCAATATGAAGTTTGAAATCTAACTTGTTTTTAACCAAAATATCAGTGTAAAGATCAACATTATCAACCGATCCAAACATCGTAGTCATCATATTGGCAACAACAATAAAATAATTTATTCCCGCTGCTTTTGCTTTCTGAATTTGTTGTTTTAAATGGATCTCATCCAATTCTTTGGTTGTATCGTCTGTTTCAACTTTGTAAATTGAAATACCGAGGACATTGGATGCTTTATCCATTGAGTAATGGCTGTCTTTTGAACAAAGTAATGCGATTTCATTGACGGTTGCTTTCTTTTCTGATTGAAAAAAATTACGATAAATCCAAATCGCTTGAAGGTTTGCTTCTGTTCCTCCAGATGCTACATAGCCATCAAATTGATCTTCTTCACCTTGTAAAATATCTTCAGCACAAATTGCAATCATTTTACGTTCTATTTCATGAGTCCCTCTAAAGAAACTTTCTGATTCACCTACAGTATGACAACCAATATGGTTTGGATTTTGCACTAATGCACTTAGAAATGGGGCGTCCTTTAAAAATGATTTATCTTGAGAGAAAACTTTTTCGTCGAGGTACGAAGCGGGAATACCTAAGATTATTTCAGTTGTATAATTCACGTTTTGAGACAGTGCTTTAAAAACTGTTTCATTTATCTCTTCTTGCGAACGTTTCAGCCACTTCATCTTCTTTTTTGAAGCAAAAGTAGGTAGTTAGATTTTTTTAAAGACTGACCAAAGTCATATTTCAGATTCTTTTATCGAATTCAACCAAATTATCCCTTCTTCAAAAGAAGCGAATACTTTATATGGTAGTTGGGGTTTATTAATAGTATAATAAAAATCAGCTAATATTCTTTGGGCTAAATTATTAAAAACGACTGCTGAAGCAATTTTACCACTATTATTTTCCAATTTTATAGCATTTTCCCGAGCTTCCTTAGTCACAGAGACAAATTCACCCCCTTCAAAAATATAACAAGCTTTTTTTCCTAACGTGATTTGATTATAAAGATCTGCGAGAATTTCCTGAAATGCAACGGTGATTTCAGTGTTTGGTAGAAAAGTAACATGAACAATACCGTCATCTCGCATGGCAACAATTACTTGTTCATGAACAATTTGGCATAGAATTTCTTCAGTTCTATTCATAGTGGGTTAATTGACTAATTTTCTTTTTTTTAAAAAAGTAGCTTAAATTTAATAAAATAATTGAAAGTGAAAAAATTACCTTTTTAAATTTTTAATCATGGATTAAAATTGTTAAACCGTCGTCTATTATTATTCAAATGAAAAACCAGGAAGTTCTTTTGGAGAATAGCAAAAAGCACTTTTTGCTATTTTTTTGATTTGGAAAAAAAGTAGAAATAACTTTTATAATGAATTTAGTTATTACAATTGATACTTAAATACAATTTTAAGTACGGAAGTGAATTAACTATTTTTCAAAAAATAATTTAACAAATCAGCTGTTGTGACTATTCCTTTTACTTCATTATTTTCGGCAACAACCAACGAATGAAATTCACCCTTTGCTAGCAATTCAGTTGCTTGTTTTATTGAAGTGTTTTCATGAATTGTGACAGGATTGGAAGACATTATATCTTTAACTTCAATAGTATGGTAAACAAGTTCATTATCATCTAAAGAAGCAGTATGAATCGCCCTCATGAAATCGATCAAACTAACCATTCCAATTAATTTATTGTTCTCAATAACTGGAATATGATGATGAAATTTTTGTTGCTCATAAATGTGTTTCAAATCAATTATTTTTTGATCTGGTTCTACGCATTTGACATTTGTTGTCATTAACGTTGCGATTGGGAAATCAAGGTTCATTTTGCTTAGGTATTTGATGGTTCAGAAAAAGTTCAAATGATGACTTTTATCATTTATTTCTTATTACAAATATATTAATTTTACCTAACTTACAGAACGATATGAAAGCAAAAACATTATTAGAATTGGTAACGCTCTCTTCTTCTCTTTATACTATTTCTAAAGAGACTCATTTGATGGAGAAACTGACAGCATTATCTGAGCAAGGCAAAGATAAAATCAATGATTTTATGAAGGAATCATTGGTTGATGCAGACGGAAATGAAATTGAGTTTATGGATAAACTTGTTTTGAAAGCGCATCAAGTAAAAGAAGAATTAGAGGCGAAAATAGGTGAAGTTGTTGCCTCCTTTTATGAAAAAGTGAACATTGCTCATACAGATCAATTGAAAGGATTAGAATTGAGAATGGACCAATTGAGTAGAGACTTGGCATTGGCAGAAGCTAGAATTAATCACCTCGAAAATAAGGAGAAATAACGAATGGGATTTTTCTCTTCATTTCGTGAGCGCTATCGTTCGTTTGTAAGGTACAATCAAATTTTAAGAGTATTTGTAAAATATGGTTTTGAGGAAATTGTGTCGCACATGATTTCAACTGGACGGTATAGCTTTATTAGAAGGTTAATACCTAAAACAACTAAAAAGAATGCTCAAAAATATACCAAATGGGAGAAAATGCGTTTGGTATGTGAAGAACTCGGACCTACCTTTATAAAATTCGGACAAATTTTAAGTAATAGGCCTGATTTATTGCCTGCTGATTTAATTCTTCAATTTGAAAAGTTACAAGATAATGTGCCTCCTTTAGATGGACAAGTTGCTCGAGAAGTTGTTGAAAGGGAATTAAAAGGATCTGTGGATGAATTATTTGCTTGGTTTGAGCCCGAAGCATTTGCATCTGCCTCAATGGCGCAGGTTCATAAAGTCACACTTAAAACAGGAGAGAAAATTGTATTAAAAATTCAACGACCAGGTATTAAGAATATTATACAAGAAGATATAAAAGTGATGTATACCGTTGCTGACATTTTGGTTAAACGAATTCCATCATTAAAAAGTTTTGATCCACGAGGCTTAGTTAAAAGTTTTGAAGAAAGTATAATAAAAGAACTAGATTTTATTCATGAATCAATTAATGTTCAACGTTTTGCAAATTATGTAGCTGAAGATAAAACCGATACGACAACACACACGCTTAAAGTATATAAAACGTTTACAACAAGTAGGGTTTTGGCACTCGAATTTGTGCAAGGAACGAAAATATCAGATATTGGGCAGTTAGCAAATAAAGGTTTTGATTGCAGAAAAATTGCAAATAAGCTTGCAACTTCATATATAAAACAAGTTTTTAAATATGGTTTTTTTCATGCCGATCCTCATCCTGGAAATATTCTAATTCTAGCTGATGGGGAAATCTGTTTCCTTGATTTTGGAATGATGGGAAGTATCATGGAACGGGATATTGAAATGTTTGGACATTTATTCATTTCGGTTAAAGCTCGAGATGTAAAAGGAATTATTAAAGCGCTTCAACAAATGTCAGAGATTACTGTAATTAAAGACATGCGTGCGCTTGAATTTGATATTTATGAATTCGTTGAAAGTTACAGTGTCGAATCAATCCATCAAAATGAAATGAGTAACGTCTTGATGGAATTGAAAGATGTGATTGTTTTACATGGTTTAAAAGTTCCTCCTCACTTTTTCTTATTGGCAAGATCAATGGTCACTATCGAAGGGGTAATTCATCACCTAGATCCAAAATTGGATATTCTTGAATTAGCTAGGCCATTTCTTGTAGATTCAATTAAGAAAACATTTAATCCATTGACATTAGGGAAAAAGATTCTGAACGGAATCTATGAATTTGGCGCATACATGGAAGAGTTTCCGCAAGACTTGAAAAATGCAATACGAAAGGTTAATAATGGGAAAATAATGGTTGATTTAACCCATAAGGGAATAGATCCTATGGTGCACACAATCAACCGTGTTTCAAAACAAATTATTACAACACTCTTTATCGCAGGATTCATAATTGGTTCAATTCAATTAATCGTTCATAAAATTCCACCTTTTTGGGATGGAATATCTGTTTTAGGAATTCTTGGTTTTATCATCGCAGCCGTTTTGACATATGGTATTTTGAATGATTTAAGAAAAGGAGATCATGATAATTGGAATGGTTGGGAAGATTAAAAAAGAAAAGCGCTATTGTTAGACTGAACCCAAAAGTTTAGACAAATTTATTACTAATTATTGATAATAATGAGCTCGATATTTTATCGGGCTCATTTTGTTTAAATTCGACTTGATTCTGTCGTTATTATAATAGCTTATATATTCATTTATTTCTTCTTTTAATT
>CANNKP010000058.1 GCA_947505255.1 Flavobacteriales bacterium | reverse complement strand
ATAATTTATAATTATGAATATCTGTTTTAAGAACAAAGAATTTTCCGTGTTTCAGGATGGAAATTTAAGGTTTCAGGATCATTCATTCAATAATTTATACATTTTACATTTTTTAGCAATAAAACCAAGAAAATGCGTTTAAATTTGACACATGAAAAATAGCATTTTAACACTCTCTTTTTTTCTTATTGGCATTTCCTTATTTGGACAGCGAAATGTAAAGGATTCAATTATCGGTACACCATGGGTTGGAGTGCATTATGGAGGAAATTGGACATCAGGTGACTTAGCAGACAATTACGGTTACATGAGTCATATTGGGTTTTTAGCAGGTTACAAAACAAATAAAAATTGGTTTTTAGGATTCGATGCTAATTTTATGTTTGGAAATCAAGTACGTATTACTGGGTTATTTGATGGTTTAGTAGATTCTTTCGGAAACATTACCGACATCAATGGAGACCCTGCAAAAGTACTTGTTTATGCCCGTGGCTTCAATGCTAATTTTGCAATAGGGAAAGTTTTCCCAATTTTAAGTCCCAATAAGAACTCTGGAATTTTCGTTCATGCAGGAATGGGTTATTTACGTCATCACATTCGCATTGAGACACAAGATCAAGTAGTTCCGCAGATTGAATTAGATTATAAGAAAGGATATGATCGCTTAACAATAGGCCCTAATATTCATGAGTTTGTAGGTTATTCTTTCATGTCTAATGGTGGATATTTGAATTTTTACGGAGGTTTCTATTTTCAGCAAGGATTCACAAAAAATCAGCGGACAATTAACTTTGATCAGCCAGAAATTCCAGTATCGACAGCTACAAAATTGGATCTTCAATATGGATTTAAAATTGGCTGGTTCATTCCATTCTACAAACGTTTGCCGAAAGATTATTATTTCGATTGATGCACATACTCTATAACATTGGCATTAAACTTTATGAAGTAGCACTTCATATTGCGGCAAATTTTAATCCAAAGGCAAAAACTTGGGTAAAAGGAAGGGAAGGATATTTTAATAAACTTCCAACTGTTCCTGATAAAAAAGTTATTTGGTTTCATTGCGCTTCATTAGGCGAATTTGATATGGCCTTGCCAGTAATGAATAATCTGAAAGAAAAACATCCTTCACTTTTTATTTTGGTTAGTTTCTTTTCGCCTTCCGGAATGGAACATTATCATAAGCGCATTCATCAAGTTGATTTAGCTGTTTATTTACCTAGCGATAGCACAAATAATGCGAAACAATTCATTGCTCATTTCAAACCTGAAAAAGCATTTTTTGTAAAGTATGAATTTTGGTCGAATTATATTTTTGAAGCAAAAAAACAACACGTTCAAGTATTTTCCTTGTGTTCAATTTTTAGAGATGATCATCGCTTCTTCAAATGGTATGGCGGGTTTTTTCGAGAGACATTAAGGCAAATTGATTTTTTCTACACACAAAATGAACGGTCATCGTTATTACTCGCAGATATTGGAATTACAAACTTTAAAACATCAGGTGATACCCGATTTGATCGCGTTATTGAAAATAAAAAACAGCTTGTTCCAAATGACAAAATTGAAGCCTTCTTGCAGGGAGAAAAGGCAATAATATTGGGAAGCACATGGCCTAAAGATGAAGAAATGCTAATTCCATTTATTTTAAAAAATCCACATTTAAAATTCATACTTGCGCCACACAATATTGATGAAGAACATATTGTTTTAATTGAAAAACAATTGACGGGGAAGACTTTAAGATATACAGATGAAATAAACCTAGGTTCTAATATTCTTATTTTAAATACAATTGGAAACCTTTCAAATGCTTATTCATATGGAAAAATCGCATATATAGGAGGAGGATTTTCAGGAAACCTTCATAACATATTAGAACCCGCCGTTTTTGGATTACCTGTAATTTTTGGTCCAAAATTCAAACGCTTTCCTGAGGCAAGTATGTTTATCCACGCTGGTATTGGTTTTACAGTTAACAATTTGTCAGAATTTGAAAGTACATTTGGTAATATTCAAAATAATCTAGTTGAACTTTCTCAAAAAACAGCGGAAATTGTTTTAAAGAACACAGGTGCGTCATTGAAAATAATTACACATTTGGAAAGTAATTTTATCCTCTAATTTTACTAGCTATTCCAATTTAAAACGTTCATTTTTGAATCTTGTTTATTATTATTGTAATTCACTTGAATTTCACGAATAAGCGTATCCAAAGAATTCCATTTCAATGATTTATTCGGGGAAATAGCAATAATTTCTCTAGCTGGAACACATTCGTCTGTAGAATTACTTGTTTTGATTGACTTTAACTGTTGCCTTTGAAATTCATTTAAATTATAATTTTTAGGAACCAAAGTATAACCACCATTCAGTTCAACCATTTTCATGAGCAGTTCAATATTACCACCTTCATAATTCCAAGAATCAGTTTCATTATCCTCTTTTATTTCGCAAAATTGAATCATTTGAGTCCGTAAACAATTCCCCTTACTCAGCAACCAAGGATGCAAATCAATCAGGTCATTTGATTCAATTGTCTTGGTTTTTATGCTCGGACAAAAGGCTAAAATTTCTTCCTTAAAAAGGGGAATAGTTCTCATTTTCGAATCATTATATGGTCCAGCGATTATTGCCATATCCAATTCTTTTCTTTCTAATGAAACCAATAATTCGTCTGTCTTTTGTTCAAGAATTAGAAGCTGAATCCCTTTTAGTTTTTCGTGCCATAAGGCAAACATATCAGGAACCAAATAACTAGCAATTGTTGGAATGATCCCAATTCTCACTTGTTCTTTATAGATTCCTTTGAATTTCTTCGTTAACACCTCAATTTTTCCAGTTTCATTGAGAACATCCCGAATCAATGGAATTAAATTCACCCCATAGCTCGTCAATTCAATTGGATTTTTAGAACGGTCAAAAATCAAATAACCCAAATCATCTTCCGCTTTTTTAACTTGCATGGATAAAGTTGGTTGTGTTACAAAGCAGAGTTCGCTTGCTCTTTGAAATTGCTTTTGTTCACTTAACACCAAAATGTATTGCATTTGTTGAATTGAAATCATATAGATTAAATTTATGTAAATATAAAATTAATAGATAACAACAATAAGATTTCGAAGGTATCTTTGTAAATATTCAGTGTGAATTTATTCTATTTCATTTCAAAAATGAGTAAATTTGCAACTTAGAAATAACATAAAAAACAAAAATAAAATGAGCGTTTTAGTAGGGAAAAAAGCACCATCTTTCAAGGCTGCAGCCGTTGTAAACGGAATAGAAATAGTGAATGATTTTTCATTGGATCAATATTTGGGAAAGAATCATGTAATCTTCTTCTTTTATCCAAAAGATTTCACATTTGTTTGTCCATCAGAATTACATGCTTTTCAAGCACAATTAGGTGAATTTGAAGCAAGAGGAGTGAAAGTTGTTGCTTGTTCAACAGACACAGAAGAATCACATTGGGGATGGTTGCAAGTTCCAAAAAACAAAGGAGGAATCGAAGGAGTTAAATACCCAATCGTTGCAGATACTTCGAAAACAATTTCTGAAGCATTTGGAGTTTTAGCGGGTGAATATGAATATGACATGGAAGGCAATTTGGCTGCAACAGGTCCAATGATCGCATACCGCGGATTGTTTTTAATTGACAAATCAGGAACTGTTATGCATCAATTGGTAAACATGTTTCCATTAGGAAGAAATGTTGATGAAGCCTTAAGAATGGTTGACGCGTTGCAATTTTTCGAAGAAAATGGTGAAGTTTGTCCTGCAAATTGGCACAAAGGAGACGATGGTATGAAAGCAAGTTTTGATGGTGTAGCCGATTATTTAGGAAAACACTAAATCAGAAATAAGTTTAAAAAGCCGTTCGTCATTGACCAACGGCTTTTTTTATGCTATTTCTCCTGTTTCAAGGTAATTCAAATCTTTCCCAAATGTTTCTTTTAATTGACTAATACTATAAAGCGCAATTAACAAAAAGACGATACCAACTATAAATGCAGAAATACCATCATTCAAATTAAACGATACCAGCATTCCAAAAGTTAAAGTAATTAAACTCACAGATCCTCTTACAAAATTTGGAATTGTATTGGCAGCAGTAGATCTGATATTTGTGCCAAATTGTTCTGCTGCTATTGTAACAAATATTGCCCAATATCCAGATCCCGTTCCCAGTAAAAAACACATTAAATAATATGTGCTCAATGAAATATCTTTCAGAACGAAAAGGAAAATGATTGTCAAAACAAATGTAAAAACCAAATAAAGGTAAACGACAATTTTCCGACTTTTCAAAATTTGACTTAAAATTCCTGAAAGTAAATCGCCAAAAGACAAACCAATATAAGCATACATTACTGCTTTTCCATTTTCAACATTTTCTAAACCTAACCAAGGACCAAAATTATCTTTCGAATTCATAATCAATAACCCTATCACAAACCAAATAGGAATCCCTATAAAAATACAGTGAAGGTATTTCACCAAGTTTTTCTTGTTCTTAAAAATGATTTTTAAATCGCCTTTTTTAATTCCGTCATCGTGTTTTAGGTTTTTAAAGAAGTCGGATTCGATTGTTCCAACGCGCATTAAGAGCAGTATCAAACCCATTAATCCGCCTACAATATAGGCTACTTGCCAATTTGCAAATTGAATTCCAATCGTATTGAAAAAGAAATCTCCTATAACTGCGCCTTTTGATCCTACCAGAGATGCTACAACTGCACCAAGTGCACCAAAAGTTACGATTATCATTGTTCCATATCCCCTTTTTTCTTTTGACATCATTTCTGAAACCAACGTAATTCCTGCCCCTAATTCTCCTGCTAAACCAATACCAGCTATAATTCGAATTACAGTGTATGTTGGAATATCAGTTACAAATGCATTTGCAATATTCGCAATGGAATACAATAAAATTGAACCGAAAAGCACTTTTAACCTGCCTTTTTTGTCTCCTAAAACACCCCAAAGTAACCCTCCAAAAAGCATTCCTAGCATTTGCATGTTGAATAAATACTTTCCTGTAGCAGCGATAACTTCGTCAGAGGCCAAGGGCATTATTTGTTTGAGACTCTCACCTTTAACAACCCCAAACAACACAAGATCATAGATATCAACAAAATAACCTAACGCAGCTACAACTAATATCAGAGCAATTTGAAAATTTTTCTTTTTTATTGATGTATTTTTCATAGAACGAAAATAACATTTTCACTTGAATTGAAATTCGTAATTTCTAATTCGCAATTAATAATTGAATACTGTATCTTCGTCATTGTGAATTCAGATGATATATATATACAACGTTGCATAGAACTAGCTCGATTGGGACAAGGTCTTGTTGCTCCTAATCCAATGGTTGGAGCCGTAATTGTGAACAACAACAAAATAATTGGTGAGGGGTTTCATCACTGTTTTGGAGAAGCTCATGCTGAAGTAAACGCGATTAATGCAGTTCAAGATAAATCACTTCTGAGAAATTCAACCATTTATGTCTCATTAGAACCATGTTCCCATCATGGTAAAACTCCCCCTTGTTCAGATTTAATTATTGAAATGGGTATTCCAAGAGTTATAATCGGTTGTCAAGACACTCATTCAAAAGTAAGTGGAAAAGGAATTGACAAACTTAAAAAAGCGGGAATTGAAGTTCAAGTTGGAATATTAGAAAAGGAATGCAGAGAGCTTAATAAACGTTTTTTTACATTTCATGAACGACAACGACCTTATGTAATTCTCAAGTGGGCACAAACAAAGGATGGATATTTAGACAAAATTAGAAATACAAATGACCAAGTGGTTAATTGGATTTCAGCTCCAGAAACAAAAGCACTCGTTCACAAATGGCGCTCAGAAGAACAAAGTATTTTGGTAGGTAGAAAAACTGTTGAAAATGATAACCCTTCTTTAACGGTTCGTGAATTCCGTGGGGTCAATCCTACACGAATAATTATTGATAGTCAACTTCAATTATCTAAAGAGCTCAATATTTTTTCTGATGATGCACCAACTATCATATTCAATCGAACCCGAAATGAAGTAAAGGGAATGATAGAATGGATAAAGATTAGTGAAACAAATACAGAATTGATCCTTGAAGAATTATATAAGCGAAATATCCTATCCGTTTTTGTTGAAGGAGGCAGTAGAACATTACAATATTTTATTTTTGGAAATGTTTGGGATGAGGCTAGAGTAATTGTCGGAGATATTAATTTTGGTGAAGGAACTAAAGCTCCAACGATAAATAAAGTTCCTGCATACAGTTATTCTTTTTCAACAGACACCATTTATCACTATTTTAGAAAATGATACCATTAATAATATCCATACTTTGTTCAAGTTTGATTTTTATTATTTTCAAGCTTTTTCCCAAATATAAAATAGATACTTTTCAAGCAATCGTTTTCAATTATTTTACTGCCTTTATTTGTGGCGTCTTACTTTTTGGAAAAGAATGGAACCCTGCAGCCTTGAATACTGGAAATTGGCCTTGGTACATTATTTTATGTGCAGTTCTATTTATTTCATTATTTATATTGATGGGAATTAGTTCACAGAAAAACGGGGTGGCACTAACATCAATTGCTGTAAAAATGAGCATGGCAATTTCAATGATGTTCATGATTGTTTTATACAGAGAATCTCTTTCAATTCTCAAAATAACAGGAATCTTATTTGCCTTTTCAGGTGTGTTTTTGGTTACTTTTTCTAAGACCGACGATTCAAGTCCAAAGGCCGCATTATGGATGTTATTAATACTTTTTTTAGGAAGTGGCTTTTTAGATTTCATCTTGAATTATGTTCAGAAATATGAATTGAATATTTTAACGCCTTCCCTTTTTTCTGCGTTTGGATTTGGAATTGCAGGTTGCATAGGATTCGCAATATTGCTTTATCGTATTTATTCTAAAAAGTCTGTGTTTTCATTTAGAAATATTATAGCTGGAATTATACTTGGTATACCTAATTACTTTTCAATTTACCTTTTGATTGTTTCTTATAAATCAACTGGATGGAATGATTCAACGGTACTAGCAATAATGAACGTTTCAATTGTTATGATAGCAGCATTAGTAGGATTCATCGCATTCAAAGAAAATGTGACTACACGAAAAATTTTAGGATTATTTGCAGCAATTGCAGCAATAATAATCTTATATTTTGCAAATAACAATTGAATTTAAGAAATAATAAAAACCTTCAAATAAATTAAAGATGAAAATTCACCCACTTAATACAGGAAATTTCAAATTAGACGGAGGTGCAATGTTTGGAGTCGTTCCTAAATCAATATGGCAAAAAACTAATCCAGCTGATGCTAATAATATGTGTGACTGGTCAATGCGCTCGATGCTAATTGAAGATGGAAATAAACTCATCTTGATAGATGCGGGTATTGGCGACAAACAATCAGAAAAGTTTTTCTCCCACTATTATATGTTTGGAAATGACAGTTTAAATGGCAATCTGAAAGCTCTTGGATTTTCTCCTAATGATATCACAGATGTTTTTTTAACACATCTTCATTTTGATCATTGCGGAGGCGCAATTCAATGGAATAAAGAGAGAACCGGTTTCGAACCAGCTTTTAAAAATGCAACTTATTGGAGTACAGAAAATCATTGGAAATGGGCTACAGAACCAAATCCAAGAGAAAAAGCATCCTTTTTAAGTGAAAACATATTACCAATTCAAGAAAGTGGGCAATTAAAATTCATTGACAGAACAGGAGATTTCACAAAAAATGTATTCGAAAATTTTGACGTTTTATTTGTGGATGGTCATACTGAAAGTATGATGATTCCTCACATTACTTACAAAGAAAAAACAATCGTTTTTATGGCAGATCTTTTACCAAGTGTTGGACACATTCCTTTACCATTTGTAATGGGATATGATACACGACCTTTAATCACTATGAGTGAAAAAGAAAAGTTTTTAAACAATGCTGTGAAAAATGAATTTGTCTTATTCCTTGAGCATGATAGTGTAAATGAATGTTGCTCGCTTCAGATGACAGAAAAAGGCGTGCGACTAGCTGAAACATTTCGATTTAACGAACTATTCTAAAAACTTAAAAGACAATTTATTACATTAGTATAAATTATTTGGCATGGACAAGTACCTTGTAGAAATTCTAAAAGCATTCAACACCATAATTATCCCTGGTTTAGGAGCTCTCAATTTAACGAATCCAGAAACAGGAGAATGTTTATTCATGCCTTACCTGAAATATGATGATGGTAAATTATCTCAATACATTTCAGAAACTGAAGGAATGTCGGATAACGATGCCAAAAATTTAATAGCGAAATATGTTCGTGAAATTGAAGCTAAACTTAACATAGGCGAATCGTATGACATGTATCAATTTGGCTCTTTTGTCAAAAATTCAAGTGGAGATATCGAATTTAATGCATGGGAGAAAGAGACAAAAATAGAAAATCCAATTTCTGAGAAAATAGTCGAAATAGAAGTCTCGCCAGAGGAAGCTATAATTACAGAGGAAACGGTAATGACTGAATTTGTTCGGGAAGAAGAAAAATATCCTGAAATAATTCAAGAAAAAAATAATGCAATTGAAGAACCAAAAGAAGAAAAAATTTCGTTTGATTTGCAGGTAATTGTCGAAGAACCAATAATCGTCGAAACTGTTTCTGTGACAGAATATACTCCAGAGTCAGAAGATCTAGAAAAAAATTATTCAGAAGCAGATCAATGGGCCGATGATTTAGATGTTCTTCCACTTAATGCAAAAATTGAACGTCCAAAAAAACCAATTATAGAAAAAATCAAAAAGGATAAAAAGCAAAGAAAACCGTTATTATACGTATTAATTATAGTTGGTGTTTTCTTAATTGGAGGAGTATTAACTTTCAATACATTATTTAATAATATTGAAAAAGCAGCGCCTGTTATAGCGAAAGAAACACCTCTTAAAAAGTCTGAAAACAGATTATTAAAAAAACCATCCATTAAAAAGACAATTAAAAAAGAAGAGAGGAAAAAAGTAACCATTATTAATACCGAAAAATCTTCAGTACCTGTCAAAGAAACTCAAGCTGATATTACTAATTCATATCACATAATCGGAGGTGCTTTCATCGATAAATCGAATGCTGATAGGTATAAAAATCGTTTAGCTTCTGAGGGAAATAAATCATCGATAATTGGACGTTTTGATAAGCTCTATATTGTAAGTATCTCTTCATATAGTTCTTTAGATGATGCAAACAGCGCCCTTAAAGAAGCAAGAACTATTTCCTCAAATGCTTGGATTTTCAAATGGCCTTAAATCCTTTTAACTAAATCCAATAATCTATTTGAATATCCAGCTTCATTATCATACCATCCAACAATTTTGATCATGTTGTTAACGACACTTGTCAACTCGGCATCAAAAAGACAGCTATTTGGATTACCTATTATATCAACTGAAACAATTGGATCTTCCGTGTAATCTAAAATCCCTTTCAAATATGTCTCAGAAGCTGTTTTCATTGCAGCGTTTATAGTTTCAATCGTTGGTGGATTTTTAACTACCAAGGTAAGATCAGTAAAAGAACCATCTGGAACAGGAACACGCACACCACAGCCTCCAATTTTACCTTCCAATTCAGGAAATATTTTTGTGATTGCCTTTGCAGCGCCTGTTGACGTTGGCACAATTGATTCAGCGGCTGCTCTGGCTCTTCTTAAATCCTTGTGCGGCGCATCATGTAACCTTTGATCTGAGGTATAACTGTGTATTGTTGTGATATATGCGCTTTCAATCTCACACAATTCACGCATCACCATGACCATTGGAGCGACGTTATTTGTTGTACAGGAAGCATTTGAAAGTATCACATCCGTACTTTCTAAAATACTATCATTTACACCTAAAACTATTGTTTTTATTTCCTCACTATTTGCAGGAGCCGATATCACAACCTTTTTTGCTCCACCAATTAAATGTTTTGATGCCTCTTCAGTTGTTAAAAATAATCCTGTTGATTCAATAACAGTTTCAACGCCATATTTAGCCCAAGGAATTAATGCCGGATTTCTCTCTTGAAGAAAAACAATTTTTTTACCATTAGTAAAAACAAGCGTGTTACTTTCAATTTTAAATTCATGTTTTAAGCCACGATGAACACTATCATATTTTAATAAATGTGCTAATGTTTTAATGTCAGACACATCATTAACAACAGCAATATTGACTTGATTAGTATCTAAACTCAAGCGTGTTAAATAACGTCCAATTCTCCCAAAACCATTTACTCCTATCGTTTTCATAACACTTCTTATCTTCAATTATACAACTAATGTAATCAAAAGTAACGCTAATCAAATCAATAATATTATTTGAACCTAAGAATTAATTTTAAGCAAAAAAAAAGCGATCTCCTTTCGAAAACCGCTTTAATAAAGATTTTACCGTTTTTTAATATTTAACTTGCACAAAACCATGTTTCGTTATATCCTCACCACCATAGAAAGTAGCTTTGATTATATAAAAATAGGTGCCTTCTTCAACTAAATTACCACCTGAAGTTCGTCCATCCCATTTACCTGCAGGATCGCTAAATTCATAGATAGTATTGCCCCATCTATTTAAAATAGCACAGTTAAATTTCTCTACACCATCATATTGAACGAAGAAAGAATTATTTCCAGCTTGAGAAGATAAAACCATAACATTAGGAGCATTTATATCACATATATACGTTCCAATTGTCGCCGTATCAATATAAGTATAACAAATATTTGATGCTGATACAATATAATCCCCTGGTTGAGTAATCTCAATTGAAGATGCTGTTGAACCTGTATTCCATAAGAAACTATTTATTGTGGAATTTTCTTGCGCATAAACCGTATAAGGTGCACCTGCGCAAATTAATGTATCGAGTACATCCGTGTAAGCATAAGGCGGAAAATATATATCCGTGGAGACGGTTTGATTACAAGCGTCATCAGTAAAGTTAATGGTGTATGTCCCAGCTACGGTTGCAATGATATTAGGATTGAGCGTGACTGAATCAGGGAAGAAAGAAATTTCAGAAGAAGTGGACGACCATTCTCCTCCATCAAAAGCTTGTGTTCCAAATGTTTGCATACTCAAAGCACATACTGTTGTATCACCAAAAATAGAAGGTAATGACAGTACAAATAAGGACACCGTAGTATCGTATTCACAACCAAAGTTGTCTACAATATTGTAAGTGTATAAATAATTTCCTGGAGTATTTGGTTGAATAACCAATAAAGTGTCATTTTGACCAGAAATAATAGTTGGGTCAGGTGACCAAAACTCTGACGATACAGTATTTTGATATCCAGCTAATCCCGGGAAAAAAGATGGGTCAAAATACAATCCCCATTCAAAAATAAAACCGTCATCTGTTCCTAAATTATCTCTAACATGAATTGTCCAATCACCATTTACAGGGCAACCCGTGAAGTCAGCGAAAGAAGATTCTGGAGAATAAACCAAATTTGGATTAATAGAAATACCCGCTGATAATTCCGGCATTGGTGGCGCCGCAGCTACAAATGCAACAGGAACAGTGTTATTCACAGTCATCATTGTTCCAACATCATTAAAAACAGAGCTAAAGCAATAATCCCATCCAATACCAGCTCCACCACCAGACACATCATCAAATGGATGTCCTAAAAATGTTGATCCACCGCTTATACCTCCAGGCAAGACACCAGGCGAATAAGAGTTAACTAAAGCTACAATCGTACCATTTGGGCATTCCAACCATATTTCCAAATCTCCTAAATAGGAATGTTCCATTGTTAAACAAACTTGATTCAAATCCTGAGCATTCGTTATGGAGGATCCACTTGGAAATCCACCAATTGTTATTGGCGCCTCATACTCTTGACCTGATCCATCCGGTAAATAAGTTAAACCTGCAAATGCTCCTCCTAATTGAAAAGTTCCTTCAGGAATAGAAATACCAACAGTATCTTGAGCTGTAACTCCACCAATCAAAGATGTATTGAGCCCTAAGCAAACAGTATCCTCGAGAGGACCTGTCCCAGCAAAACTAGGCAATTGAGACACTCTCACCTTACAAACTATTCTTTCAATGTAATTGACAGCGTCAGTCATTTTCAAATCCACTAAATATCCAGCTCTTGCCGGCGGAGTAAACCAAACCGAATCATTGTCAATATATGTATTACCATCTGTAATATACCAATCAAAATTAATATTTGTGTTTACATTTTGAGAATATCCATAACCATTTACTTCAAAAGAATTATTGAAAATTGGCTTCGCAACTAATAAAATACTGTCTCCAAAACATATATCAACAAAACCTGTATCAATTGGATTTAAAGCATTCGCTCCTACACCATTTACAAATGCTTCAATATGAGGCATAAAAGGTTGTGGAGGATTTCCACAAGTAACACTTGCCAACCATCCTGAGCCTTCTGCAGAGCCATTTGAAACAAAAACAACAGTTAAACAACCAGTTGGGTTATTCCAAGAAGCCATATATGTTGACCCATTTGGATTAATTACAGAATTTAATGTACCAATCAATGGAGATGCTACACTTGGACCATCATAAACATATATAAAATCAGAGCCGTCTACATCAAAACTGAAACCAGCATTTGTAGCAAAAGCTACTGTAACTTTACTACCACCACTTGGCAATAAATCAGGACAAAAAACTATAGTATCATTATAATTAGAAGGGTAATTCCCTCCAGTACCTGGATCTTGGAAGTTTGTTGCTCCAATTCCAAATGTTGCACATGGTATTGGACTTATTGCCGGATAACCTGGATCCCCCATTGTTACCATTTGTGAGAATGAAAAATTAACTATTATCAAGTTAATTAAAATTGTAAAAAATATATTTTTCATATTATTACTTCTTTGAAATTTCGTAATTCAAAACCCATGTTGATTTTACCACTAATAATTGATTAGTTCCCTCTATTCTAAAATATTGGTTTTGATTTTCAATAATAGACAGACCCAAATCTAAATAATTGATATTCTTAAAAGAATCTAGGACAATCGTTCCAAAATTTGAAACATCCTTTCCTTTAGGAGAATCAATAACATAGCATGCATTTTTTGTTGCATAACTTATCAACTCAAATTTGACGATTTCATTTTGCTTTATTTGTTCAAGTTCTAATTTTGAATACTTTTTTGATAAAATAGCATCTATTTCTTGGGAAAGTAAACCGTTACTGAAATATAATGAAACAGCTAAAAAAAAGAAAAACTTCATAAAATTAATTTTTGTAATATGTCAGACTCAAATTGTTTAAAAATAGTTGCATTTGGGGATAACTGTCCAATACTCTTTAAAAGTAAAGTTAATTATTAAACTTAGTTTTGTATCATTAAAATCGAGTAAGTAAAGAAACCATGGAGAAAGTAGAATTAGAAAGGGTAGCATCTCAAGTACGCAGAGATATTGTAAGAATGGTAGCAGGCGTTAATTCTGGGCATCCAGGTGGATCATTGGGTTGTGCTGATTTTTTAACTTT
>CANNKP010000057.1 GCA_947505255.1 Flavobacteriales bacterium | reverse complement strand
CATTTGAACTATTTAAAGTAATCAATTCGGCATCTCGCTCAGAAATAGTTTCTTGCGTTGATGATTTAATTTCATTCAAGGTTTGTTGTTTTGCTTGTAATGTTTTATCGGCTGGATTTTTCGCCAATTGAGCATTAACCGTTTTCAATTCTTTATCCAGAGCCAACACTAATTTCTCATCTTCTTGCTTTAGCGCCTTCAATTTTTCTTGCTCCGTAAGTGAATTGTTTGCAGTTATTTGTGCTTTTCGAGAGTCATAAGTCGGATCAATTTGAGCAACAACTTCCTTGACAGTTGGAACTTCATTTGAACTATTTAAAGTATTCAATTCGGCATCTCGCTCAGAAATAGTTTCTTGTGTTGTTGACTTAATTTCATTCAAGGTTTGTTGTTTTGCTTGCAATGTTTTATCGGCTGGATTTTTCGCCAATTGAGCATTAACCGTTTTCAATTCTTTATCCAGAGCCAATACTAATTTCTCATCTTCTAAATTCAACTCTTGCAGCTTCTCCGTATCGGTCAAATTAACGTTAGCTTCAATTGCTTTCTTTTCTGTTTCGTATCCAGGTTGGATTGTTTGAATTAATTCATCGGGATTGCCTGTTCCATTTTGAGACAATGCTGTTTCAACTTGTTTTTCACGATTAGAAATAAGCACTTCTAACTCTTTTTGATAGTCTATTATTTCTTGCCTTTCTTTGTTTAAATTTTCATCAAACTTATTGTTAACCAATAATTTATCAATTTCTACTAATCTCTTATCTAATAATTTAGATGTATTTCTATCATTTAAAAGTTGCTTATACAATTTATCTTCTTTGGACAAGGAATTGTCTTCTTGAATACCTTTTGAAGAAGTTTTATATTCATCAATAATGTTTTTCGCTTTTAATCCAGACGAAACAGTAATTCTTTCTTTTAAAGTTGGATCTTCCTTCTCAAGTGCAATTATTTGCTGATCGACATAAGCCGTTAACGTATTAGAATTAGTTTTTTCAGTTTCGGCTAATGCTTTACTTGCTTTTTCTTTGCTAACAATAGCAATTGATTTATTAGAAATAGCATCTTGTAAAATTTGAATCTGTTTGTTTACAAGATATTTTTCTTGACTTTTCTTATCAATTATTTTTTGAATGTTTTCGCGTTCCTCTATTATCAGATTTATTTCTTCTTTTGTTTCAGCTATTTTTTGTTCAATGGCAGGAACATCTTTTTTCTTAGCTGAACCGATTGAGTTTTGAAGTGATTGAATTTCTAATTCGAGTGTTTTTAAATCCTTATTATAACCATCTACTTTACCCTTTAAAGCACTAATCTCAAGATCATATTTCACAACTTTATCAACTAAATTCTGAACCAAATCAGTTGAATTATCTTTCAAAATCGCCTTAAGAAAAGTATTATTTTCCACAATTAATTGAACAGCTTCCTTTTCATTTCCAGCTTTAATAAGTTGTTCGAATTGCTTTGTAATTCCTCCTAATTTTTGCTGATCAACGCCACTTGTGGATTTTGAAAGAACTTCTTTAATCGAATCATTTAGATGCAACAAATCATTTGAATATTTCTTGAGTTCAGCTTGCTTATCTATTAATACTTCTGCTTCTTTTAAGAGAATGTATTTGTTTTCCGTGTTTTGACTTTTATTCGCTTCATTAACTTTTGTTTTGATTTGTTCTTCTAGCGCAATGAATTCAACTGAATTTTCAACAACCAAATTATTAATGTTATTACCAATATTATTTATCAAATTATTGTTTTCAGCTCCTTTTTTCAATTGTTGATTCAATACATCAGATACTTCGACAAGCAATAAATTACCTAATCCTAAATCATCTAAAATTTCTTTGTTGATTTTATCTTTTTCAACTTCATTCATGTCAAATTCTTCAACATTGACATTTAAATTCGAGCGCATTTTTATTACTTCAGCTAAAACGGCTGCTGGATCATCTACTTCTTCATCAAATAGATTAACAATTTTAACAACCTCCCGCCCTTCTTCCATTGTATGGATGATTTTTTGCTTCAGAGGTTTGAATTCTTTCATGAATGGAATCGATACAATAAACTTAAATTCTTGGGTACTGCCCTCAATTTTCATCGTATATTCATACTTCCCACCTTTTGGAAAAGGAATCAGATAAACTGCTTTATCATTTGAATTAAATTTACCAATGGCATCTCCATTTGCATAATCTTTAATTTCAAAATAGATTTTTTTGATTTTAGGATCTATTTCAGAAAGAAAATTTCCTTTAACAACGGCTAATTGCAACGGTACTCGATCGACATTTACCTTATAAACATATAATTTCCCTGATTCACTTTGTCGAGCAGAAGCAAAATATGCGTTTTTATTCAATGAATCAACCACATAAAATAAATCATCGTCAGGAGATGATACTGCAAAATCCATATTTTCAGGAGGACCAAATGAATTGTTATCTGAATCAAATTTGCTTCTAAACACATCATATCCTCCCATAGAATTATGGCCTTTTGATGAGAAATACAAATAATTCCCATCTGGATGCATATAGGGAAAGTCTTCATCAAATGCAGAGTTTACATTTCCTTGAACTGGCTGAGGTATGCCCCAAGAACCATCTGGCAATTTCCGACGAACATAAATATCTTTTCCAGTATTTCCATTTTCACCATAACTTGAATAATAAATCAATGATGCATTTTGAGGAAAATGAACCAACGGAACATGGTTGTTTTTCTTGTCTAATTTTGTTTGAAATTCAGCAGTAACAAGGATGTCTCCACCAATATCTTTTAAATCATATACACGGAAAAATTTATCTGCAGTAATTTCCTTTTTATCTGAAACGATGATATCAGTAATAGTTGTCATCAAACGCTTACCATTCTGGCACATTTGGATTTCTCTCTCGGCGTCTTTTACCTTATCACCACTTGGATTTTTCTCCAAATATTGGGTATACTGTTTTATCGCTTCGTTAAATTGATAGTTTAAATGTAAGGCTTTTCCTAAAAAATAATATGCATCATTAGAAATTGATGGATCATTAACAGCAAATGACAAATATTTTATTGCGTCTTGTTTATTGTTTGAATTAAACAAAAGGCATGTTCCGTATTTATAATTATATGAGAAATCTCGCGGTTGCAGTGATAACAAGCGTAAATACAAAGGAGTAGCACTCAGATATTGTTCTGAATCGAACAATTTATCTGCTTGTGCCTTCATTTCTATCTCAGTTTGCGCGTTAAAAAAAAACGGCAAAAAGATAAAAAGTAAGAGATATATTCTATGTTTTTGAATCCTCACTTAAATTTAAAACTGTACACTGTTTAATAACAATGAAATAGTACGTTTATTTCTTGAAAAGGTTCATCTTCGACTCTTCTCCTTTTATTAACCTTCCAATATTTTTTCTATGCGCGAAAATTACCAGGAAACTTAATAAAACACTGAAACTAAGAAGCCAATTAGAGTCCTCTTGAATAACAAACCTTATAATTAACGGAAATGACAAAGCAGCAACTATTGCACCCAAAGAAACGAATTGAAAGAGAATGAAAACAATTAAGAATAGAACTACACAAATTAAAGCCGCCAATGGTTGTAATCCAATGATTACGCCTAATGAAGTCGCAACACCTTTTCCGCCTTTAAATTGGGCGAAAATAGGAAAAACATGACCCACGACAGCAAAAATCGCAGCCAATAATTGAATTTGAATAATCTGATCATTTTCAATTATTAACGCAGATTGTAATATAATAAAAGGTAAAAATGTAGCCAGTGCACCTTTTATTATATCAATGGATAAAACAACAATCCCTGGTTTCTTTCCCAGTACTCTAAAAGTATTTGTTGCTCCAGCATTTTTACTTCCATGTTCTCGAACATCAATATTATACCATGCTTTACCAACCCAAACGGCTGAAGGAATTGAACCTAAAAGATAAGCAACTATAGAAAAAATTATATAATCCATTACATTTCAAATAATCTTAAGAATTTACTTAAATAAACCTGCTGAGTGGTTCCTTCAAATTTAAAATTCTTTGTTTTACGTTTATCCTCTTTTATTGCATCTACAGCAGTGTTAAAATCTGGATCGGCAGTAATAATTCTCATATCACCTTCTTTTTTAGTCATCGAATAATCAAAATAATAATCATATCCTCCAGGAATTTCAATTTGTAATCCAAATCGGTCACCTCCATTTTCAGAATAAATCTGTTGAAAGAATGCTCTCATAGGAACGTATTTCATAATTGGTTTTTCAAAAATATTAACGAGCACAGCTGATTTAACATTCGTAATCAATCCTTTTTCTTGTGACGACATTTTATCATAAGAAGAAAGTCTTAAGCCAGTTATTGTCATAGCCGTTTCTAACTGTTCTGGCAATTTTTTAATTTCACCTTTTATCGTATAATCAGATTTAATTTTATCCGCTGTTTTAAGGTCTGTCCATTCCACTAAAGCTTCTTCAAATGTCGTAGAACTAAAGTCCATTTCTTTTAATCCTTCAATCGTTTTTATGCGTGTTGCAACATCTTCCATTACACCTTTGTCCAATGCCATTTTAAATCTTGCAGTAAGGTTCATGGAAGTCTCTCCTGAATTTTGGTTATAGTTCACAACCCCAACAGCATCAACAACAACATCACCATAGTCCATTCCTAAATTCACAACACCTTGTCCGTTTAAGGAACAACTTTCAGTATGAAGTGCCAAGAAATTTCCTTTTTCAGATCTGTTTAACAACTTTTCTTTTGAGGCGATTTGAAACTCTTTTGCTGCAAAATTATATTGCAAATAGCCACTTGCAGTCATTACAATAGGATCATTAACATCTGACAGCTCTGATAAGAATGTTGGATATAATTTAATGCTATCTGTATCTCTAGAATTACGCCATACAATCCCTGCTGAAATTGGTTCTTCATTTAAGTTTTTCATTACTGCAGAAACTGGTATTTGAATATTTTTTGGATCAATAGGTGCGCTAAAACTCATCCATGTTTTATCAAATTTCTCACATGTATGATTTATTCGTGTTGCACCTTCAAAATTGATTAATGGATTTGAGGCTATTACACCAACTTTCCCGTAATAATCAAACTCTGGACTTAATTTGAATCCGGCATTTTCATCAATAACACCACTTGCAACAGTTTGAAAGGAAGTGTCTAAGGTGATTTTCTTCATTTGAAAATAGGTCAAGACACTATCTTTATCATAATATGGGTATTCACCATTCCCTGAATATGCTCTTTTTCCTGTGACCTCAACATTGGCATTCGTAAACGTATGATATTTGGTAATATAATTGGCAACAATTTTAGCTTTCGTAAACGGTTCCATTTTAGCCTTTTTATGAATGATTACTTTCATACTATCTGGATAAATACGCGCATCAGCAATTTCTAGATATTCTACTTTATCACAAAATATTGTTCTAAGTTTTAAATCATATTTCGCTTTTGGAGCTCTAAATTGCAGTGAATCTTGATCTGGATGAACAGAAATGAAATTTGGGCCAACTAAATCCATATCTGAATCAATAGTTATATCTTGATCACCTGATTTTTCTAATTGCAATTCAGAATAATCCATGAACCAAGAAAACTTATCCATGCGACAGATATATTGATTTACTGGGAAATTTACTTGAGAAGTACCTCTATTCGATTTAAATTCACCCATCCTATTTTTAAAGGAAATATGAGCTTCAACATTATCAGCTTGAAAAGCCATCATATCTTCTCCAGCTTCTGCAAAGGTGTTTTTTAAAGAAAAACCAGCGGTATCTGCATCAATATCCCACCGTTTAAATGAATAATCGTCTGATACAGTTGTTGCTGTGTTAAACGTCATTAACCCATTTCCTCTTATGCCTTTAGGAGTAACAATTGCTGTACCTCTTAATTTTGCTTCAGCTTTAAAAAACAATAAATCACTTTTAGGTGTGGATTGAGCGCGCAAATAATTTTTCTTTGGAACATACGTAATGAAAGCTTCTTCAGATTCAACATCAGGAAATTCAACACCCGTTTCCATTGGCCTGTTTACAAAATGAGCTAATCCGATTGTTGAATCTGGTAAAAAATTCAATGCTTTAGAAGTGGAGGATGATTGTACGAAATTTATCACACCAGAACCTTGCAATCCATTTTGTGATAATACAATTTTGTTTTCATATTTTGCTGAAGTACCATAAAATTCATATCCTCCCACTGGTGCTTGACTTGTAAATCCGAAGGAATAATCAGCCATAATTTTAATATCTTCAGTTATTTTAGGAAAAATTCCAGCTGAAGTCAACTCACCTTTAAAACGCAATGTTTTTTCTGAAAAATCATCCAAACTGTCCATTTCAAAAGGAGCTACAGTATAATAGAAGCGCGCACTGTCATATACGCCTCTAAAAATTGATTTATCGTTGTAATAAACAAATGTTGGTTTCGTTGATTTGATTTTTGGGAAGCCTAAAATTGTCTTATTATTTCCTGAACGATTTGCAGGATCGTCAACATATATTTCACCTTTTATTCCATTTATATTACTCACCATAGGAATTGGTTTGACACCATCCGTTTGCTGTAAAGGCCTAACTCTGAAAATAGATTCTCCGGATTTTAATACAATAAATTTATAATCTCGATAATTAAAACTCGCAGAATAAGTATTGATTTCAAGTTTACCGATATTCATCCAACCATAAAAATCAAAATTTCTATTCTCTTTTAATACGATCCTACTTCCATCCGGAAAGACAGTTGCATTTTGAATATCCGATATTTTAACTCGATCAACACCGTTTAAATCTATTTCTAAGGTTCCAAGATTCATTTTTCCAAAATAAGTCATCAACCTTCGTTCCTCTGACTGTTTTTTATATAAATCTTTTAAGGCTTGTAAATTTGGATCTGCTTTAATTTGTTCATCAGAAAAGCCTTTTAATTCTTTCGGTCTCAAATCTGAAGTAAAAACCATATTATCATAATCTCTTTTCCCAGCTTTTCCCAATACAAAATTATCAAGCTTAGGATTTACGGTAATCATTTTTGTTTCTAAATCATAGTTAATGAAGCCTAAGATTGACAAATCAATTAGCAATGGTTTAACTTGTTCAACGGTCTTTCCTAATGCTGTTGCAGCCTTTCCTTCATTTATAAAGTATTCATCATACTTATAACAATATTTTGAGATAGCTAAAAGAGGATGAATTGGTTCTAATCCTTGTAATTTGTCATAAAGTTTTTCATCAAAATAACTCTTTGATTCAAAATTAGCTACTCTTTGTTCTTGAGACGTTCCAAAATCATAGGTGTAATAAATATCTTGCTCATCAATTTTCCAAGTGATTTTAGGAACAAAAATATCCACCATGTGATAGGAATCATGAAAAGGAGACATGCCATTTCCATTATTGGTGCGGCTCAATTCGATCATTTTTTTATCCAGGTCATACCCAAATTGAAGTCCACCATGTGTAATAGAATCTCCCGTATTCAAATATAGCGCTGTTGCGGCATTATTACTTGAAATTTTAGTTGGAGAAATGTATATAAATTGGGCAATTACTTTAATAAAAACGATGTTGTTCCGATAAATTAAAATTTTAGCTGGATCCAAAGGTGTGCCCATTCCAACAAAACTTGAGCCTTGCATTGTAAAACCGCCATCATAATCAACATTTTCTTTAATATTTTTTATTCTTAACCTTTTTTCATACGATATAAATTGGGGATATATTTTGTCTTCCTCACGGTTAATTGTAAAAGCCCGATCCGATAATTGACCTAAAATCGGTTTTGAAAAATACTTAGTTGTGAACGCAACTGAGTCGGTTGAAAGATTCGGTGTTTTACAAGAAACATCATACTTTTTTATCGTTGCAAAAGTTTCGTTTTTTGGAAGCCCAACTTTCTCCCATGTTAGAGTTCCTCCTATTCCATCCCATTTTTTCAAAACAGGATCATACGTGCCACTAGTTTTATAAACAACCAAGCTATCAATAAAGGGCTGATTGTCTTTTGTTTTTGAATTTCTGTTATCAATTCGACAAATTAAATTTCCATTTGAGCATTTAATAAATGGCTTGTCAGTAAATTCAAAAGAATATTCACCACCCTCATAAAACCATTTAAAATTAGAAGATTCAGCAATTTTTCTTTCTGAGAAAAAACCTGCAGACAAATCAATAAAATCTTCAAATTTCTTGACGTTGGATTTGTCTAATAATTTATCTACAGAACTTTGCCATGCTTGAAAACTGGCATTGGATTGTTTTGCATTAACTAATGAATAAACTGAAAAAACGTATTGATAAATTTCAGGATAAGGACTCATTTTTTTGACTGACATCGCATTGCATGTTTCTACCATTTTGGTGAAATATGCATCTGGAAAAAGGTTTGTTTCTAATAAGATTAATGGTAATGTTTTCTTCGCGAAATCGTGGAATTCGCCTTTACCAAATTCGGTTAATGAATTTTGAAATTCTTTCACGAATTTCTCACGATTATTTGAGAATGTCTGAGAAAAAGAAATGAATGAAAACATCAATCCGCACAATAAAACAAGTCTTTTTATCATCATAATAATCTTTTTATTTTTTCAATTCGATTGCTGCCCAATTGTCTTTATTTAGTACACGGTATTTCCTTAAACCTAATTCTTCTGCAATCAATACTAATTCATCCACATCAGTATCAAAAAACCCACTTAAAAACAATGTACCATTTTGATCTAACATTTTTGCATAAAAAGGTAAATGCTCTTTTAAAACATTTTTATTAATATTCGCAAGAATCAAACCAAAACTTTCACCTTTTATAACATCAATATTTCCGCAAATAGTTTCAATTTTAGAACAATTATTCCTTTCTGCATTTTCAATTGTATTTTCAACTGACCAATCTTCGATATCAACGGCAACAATTTTATTAGCTCCTAATTTTTCAGCTACTATTGCTAAAACGCCTGTTCCAGTGCCCATATCTAGCACAGAATCAGGAATAGAATCCAATTCAAACAAGGCTTTTGACATCATCCATGTTGTTTGGTGATGACCTGTCCCAAAAGACATTTTAGGTTGAATTTCAACTAACATGCCTTTTAAGTTCTTTTTGTCATGGAAAGGTGCATGGATTGTTAAGTAATCTTCAACTTCGACAACTTGGAAATCAGCTTCCCATAGTGCATTCCAATTTTGTTGTGGAATAATTTTAGCCTCCCATTGTGCGGCAAAATCTACTGAAGGTATCTTTAAAAACGTATTAGAAATAGGGTCTTCACTATTGACCAACGTAACTTGCCCAAAAGCTTGAATCCCAGTTTCTGTTTCTACAAAACTTTCATAACCACAATCAGCCAATTCAGTAATTAATATTTCCGACCAAGGATCCTTGGGTACGATGTTTACAGTTAATTCTATATAATCCATTAAAATGATCTTGCAATTGTGATGAATGATTCTGCTTGTAATGATGCACCGCCTATTAATCCACCGTCAACATTTGGACAAGCAAATAACTCTTTTGCATTTGTTCCGTTACAACTTCCCCCGTATAATATCGATATTGAATCAGCAATTTCCTGACTATAATATTCAGCAATCCATGAACGGATCTCGCTGTGCATTTCTTCTGCTTGTTCAATTGTAGCAGTTTTGCCTGTTCCAATAGCCCAAATAGGTTCATAGGCAACAACGCATTTTAAAATTTCGTCGTCTGAAAGGTGAAATAAACTGTCGATGAGCTGCTGCTTTACATAAGTGAATTGAGAATTATTTTCTCTAATATGCAATGGTTCGCCACAACAAAAAATCACTCCAATAGTGTGAATTATTGCAGCGTCCACCTTTTGTTTAATAAATTCTTCCGATTCATGAAAAATTTCTCGACGTTCACTGTGTCCAATTAAAGCGTGACTTGCACCACAATTTTTAATTTGAGCAATTGATATTTCACCTGTAAAAGCACCATTTTCTTTAGGGTAAAAGTTTTGAACACCAACTTTCAATTGACTTTTAATTTTATCTATTTCTAATAAAAATAAAGCTGGTGGAAAAATAATTAAATCCACATTGGAAATATCTGTTGACTGATTTGAAATTGTTTTAACCAGTTCTAAAGCTTGTTCCAACTGCAAATTCATTTTCCAGTTACCTGCAACTATTTTTTTTCTAATCATTTTTTTAAGACATTAATTTTCAACCAATCAACTGTTGGGATAGAACGATGTGGATATTTTGCTTTTACAATTCCATGTTGAATAATCAGCAACGTTGGATTTGATCGACCAATAGATTTCAAGCCTGTCCCATCATTTAAGAAGATTGGTAAATTGAAATCATTTTCACTTCGGAAGTGATTAATTTCATTTCGACTTGCATTGGTAATCATAATAAATGAAATATCCTTTGATTTGCAATAAACGAAAATTGATTTTATAAGATTAACTTTTTTCCAATTCGCCGTTTTCAGATTCTGAACACTTAAAATAACAATTTGCTTTTCTCGAACAACTTCATTCTTGAAGGATAAATTTGTTTCATCTGGATTTTTTTTAATCTTTTCAGATACAAATTTTAGATTCAGTTCTGCCTTAGTTAAGTCTTTTGTATCAATAAAAGGGTCAAATTGGTCAGAAATTGTTGGTAATCTCGAAGCCAAAAGTACGTTGTCATTTTTAGAAATAAATTTGTAATTCTTCTCTTCCCAGAGCTTCGAATTGGACATGTATTTCTTTTCCGAATATGTTTCTAACTTTCCTGTTTTTTTATTTTTTAATACAAATTCACTTTCTATTTTTCCTTCTTTTCCATCATGCATTTCCCAAATCAGATTTTTACCTTCTGCAAAAGGGCTAAAATCTTTTAAAGGCTGGTATCTCATTACATATCCTATAAAAAGGGAACAGATAACAATTAAAAACAGCACACTTCCCCAATGATTACCAAGAAAATAACCGCCTCGATTATGCACCCAAAGAGAGCCAATTACAGCAAAAAGCACAAATCCTATAGGGAAATACCATCCAAAAATCAAAGACAAGCCTGTTGTTAATAGCAGCGCAGCAATAATAAATTTAACGTTTTGTTTTTTCGAATTGGGTTTAATTATCCATTGCGCAAGAAAGATCCAAAATACTAAATAAACGAGAACAATGTCTTTCCACAATGATTCAGAAGGTGTCAAAGATCTTCCAACAGAACCTTTCAATGCATCACCAAAACACCCACAATCAGAAACGCATTGAGGATGTTTTTTTTCATCAACAACAACTTCATCTGCAGATTTTGAAACTATTTTGATTTCTTTATTTGTTTTCGCCTCTTCAATTTTCAATTGAGCTATTGAACTGTTAATCGGATACGTATCCCTATCTAAAAAAGTTGTTTTTGAATTACAACTTGCTGTATGCCAAGTTAAAAAAGTAAAGAAAAGCATCATTAGCGCTAATAAATAAGACACCAATTTAATTTTCCCTCCAATGATGACTAAAACACCTAGAATAATTTCTATTATACAAATTAGTATGGCTAATGTTAACGCTGAATCAATTAAAAAATTCAAGGAGAACCCTGGCATTCCAAACAGTTCCTTCATGCGATATGCCAAGGCTCCATCTTCAAAATACTCTTCTAATTTATACGCAAAACCAATAGGGTCATTTGCCTTAATTAAACCAGAAACAATGAATAAACTCCCAACAAAAACACGGGCAACATTCGCCATCATTAATCGCCCTTGAAAAACAAATATTCCTGCGGTACTCAATGCTAATATGATATAACCCAAAAAGTTGAACAAAAGGAAATAATCTTGAAAAGCTTCATGTGAGCCTATAACAACCAAAGCAAGTCCACATATATTCAATATCACAAATAAAATATTAAACACCATTGATCGTCCTTGTACAGTTGCTTTTTGTTTCATAGCTTTTTTATTTTTTTTGATTATTCAAATGAATCAATGCGAAAACCGCATAATTTAACATATCGAAAAAATTAGCATCAATCCCTTCACTAATCAATGTAGCCCCTTTATTATCTTCAATTTGCTTTACACGAAGGATTTTCATGAGTATAAGATCCGTTAAAGAACTTACTCTCATATCTCTCCATGCCTCACCATAATCATGGTTTTTTTTCGCCATTAATTCCTGAGCCTCATTCACATATTTTGTATATAAAGAATTGGCTAATGCTTCAGAAAGTTCTAGATCTTTTAATCCAATCTCTTTAATTTGGATTATCGCCATGACACAATAATTGACAATCGCAATAAATTCTCCTTCAATATCTTCTCCAACCTTATTTTCTCCAGTCTCCTGAATAGTTCGAATTCGTTGGGCTTTTATGAAAATCTGATCCGTCAAAGAGCTCGGTCTCAGGATTCGCCAAGCAGTTCCGTAATCTTTTGTTTTCTTAGAGAAAATATCTCTGCAAACATTGATTACATTTGTATATTCTAAATTCGTTTGATTCATTATATTTATCAATGGGCTTTTCAAAGGTTGAAGATACACATTTTCCAAAAAACAACTACCTAAGGGTAAAGGATAAATTAATTGACTTAAGTGTCCCTAAAATAATGGGGATAGTCAATCTTACGCCTGATTCATTTTATTCGAGCAGTAGAAAAACAAATGAAACAGCACTTCTTGACGCTGTTAATCAAATGATTATAGACGGAGCCGATCTAATAGACATCGGTGGTTATTCAACAAAACCTGGAGCAGATTTTGTTTCAGAAGAAGAAGAATTCAAAAGAATTTCAGAACCAATTTCATTAATAAAAAAGGAGTTTCCCAATATATTATTAACACTTGATACTTTTCGAGGTAAAATTGCTCGTAAAGGAATTGATTTAGGCGTTGATATTATTAATGATATTAGTGGTTTTCATTATGATCCTGATTTACTAGATGTTATTTCGGACACAAATACTCCCTATATATTAATGCATGTGAATCCTGAATTTGATAAAATGCATCAATCCAATCCGAATGAAAATATTTTCCGTGATATGATTTATTATTTCTCTGATAAATTGCTTCAATTAAAAAACAGAGGAATTGTCGATGTAATCATTGATCCTGGTTTTGGATTTGGTAAAACAATGGAACAAAATTATTCGATTCTTAAAAACCTAAACTTATTTCACATACTTGAACGCCCTATTCTAGTAGGTATTTCGAGAAAATCAATGATACATAAAAAATTAAATATTTCTATTGAGGATGCGTTAAATGGCACCACAATATTAAATACGCAAGCAATTCTAAAAGGTGCTTCCATACTAAGAGTTCATGATGTTAAAGAAGCAAAACAAATAATCGATTTAATTCTTTAACCTTTTTCTATTTCATTCGTATTGAATATTGAAAACATTTTTTTATCTTCAATACTCTAATAACAAACACTACTTGTATGAGATATATTTGCACGTTTCTCTTTTTAATTTTAATTTCAATTTCTAATCTCGTCTTTGCTCAACCTACGGCAATAATTGCGCCTTCATCTACCACTGTTTGTGCAGGACAATCTATCATTTTTAATG
>CANNKP010000056.1 GCA_947505255.1 Flavobacteriales bacterium | reverse complement strand
TCATTGCTTCCAATACTTTCTTGTGCGCTGGTGTAGGTAACCCACATATCGGTGCAATGGTGCAATAATCGGTAAAAATGGTGTGCAAAAAGTCCTTGTTTGTCTCTTGGTGTTGGCAAATTAAAATACCCTCTTAAATCCATTGGAATCATTGTTTGAATTGGATTTGTTGGAGGCATTTTACCTTCGTTTAATCCTAAAACAATGATTTTTTTGAAATCAAGTAAACGGGTTTCTAAGAGCCCCATGATTTGTAAACCTTCCAACGGATTTCCGTGATAAGCAATTGATTTCGTATTCCAATGTTGTTGAAATAAATGCCTAAAACTTTTAAGTGACATTATTGGTAATCCTTCTTTTACCAGGTTTTCAAAATCCAATAATGCTTGATCAAATCCTTGAACAATTGCTTTTTCAAATGCATCTTCATCAGACAGATTACTGAATAATAGTTCATTCAAAGAACGAATTGCCAACATTGCAATTTCCCAATTTCCTGCCCAATTTTGAGTTAATTGCGCTAAAATAGCATCAGGAACAGCTCCGATTTTGATTTTTGTGACCGTTTGGAAAATGCTATTTTTCCGAATAAGTTCAGTTTCCAATTGTGTAATCGCAACTTTTTCTTCCTTTTTTAAAACAGCTGTTAGAAAAGGATGATTCCACATTTTTTGTAAATCATGAATGTAAATTGCTTCCGATTTAAACCGTGTTTTATTTTCTTGAATGGAGAAGATTAAATCAACCCACGTGCGCAAAGAGGTGTTTTTTAATGGCAATCCAAGAGTGATATTTGCTTGACCAATTTTCTTAGGAAGGTTCCGTAAAAGCGGTGCGATTAAACTTTCATCCGCTAAAAGGACAAGCGTTTCATCAATCTCTTCTTTTGAAAACTCCGATAGAATAGTTGCAGCAACTTTTACTTGTCCAGTTTGCTGAGCGCACTCAATAATTTCAATGTGCTTTGTTGAATTCTTTAAATTATCTTCCACAAAAGGTAACTCTTTCATGTCCAATTCCTTTTTAAAATCCCGCAAAAATCTTCCAGCTTCATGACTTGGATTGTCCAAATAATAGTTATCCGCATTGATGAGAATATGTGCGCGACCCATTCGCTCCAATTGCTTCATGATTGACATTTCCGCCGGAGAAAGTGCGTTGAAACCGGCAAATAAAAAATGACGCTCTTTATCAGCTTTAAAAACAACATCTAAATTTTCAGAAAGAAAACGGTATGCTTTTCCCATGTAACAGGAATTCTCCTTGTCCAAAACTTCGTTTAGTCGTTTATAGTAATCTGGCAAACGATCCCAAAATTCCATGAAACGCTTTTGACCTTCACTCAATGTTTCATCCCCAAAACTCCAGTTTTCAATTTCCTTAATGTCTGCAAGGTTCTTAAATACTTGTTCAGATGACAATAAATACCGATCAATTTCATCGTAATCGGAAAGTAAAATGGTACCCCATGACATGAATTCGTCAAAGGACTTATCTTTCTCATTGGTCAAATTTTCCAATTGAACCTTAAATAATTTGACAAGAACACGTGTTTTATCGATGACGGTTTTATCAGAAAGGTTTCTAATCCATCGATCGATTGTAATCATTTCAGGAGCAAGAATTGGCTTTTGATACGTTTTAAATAACGATGCAGCAATGTATTTTTTAGCACGTTCGGAGGGTAAAACAATTGTAAGGTGTTTTAAATCCAAGTTCTTTTCATGAATATATTCGGCAATTTGGTCTGTGAAAGTCATATGCATTTATTTTTTTGTCAAAAAGCCCCAATATGTCGAACGATTCAAGGTGTGAGTACTAATTGTTGGATACGCTTCTAAAAAGGATGCAGGGAATTTTATTTTCTTCTTTTTTTCCCACGAGGATTTGTACGCCGCAATTTTACCTTCATGAATTTCAATAAAATCCATTGTTTGTTTGGTATGTGTTCGCCAAAAACGGTAATCAGCTACTTTGCCATTCAGTTTATTCCATTTTATTCGTTCAGAAATCAGCCAATTGCGCCAAAGTTGATCGATGTCGTTTCTTAAAAAGAGTGGGTTAAAATTGCTGATTAAAACATTTCTGATTCCGTTATCCACAAAATAAATCACGTGGCTTTTTTTCAATTCGTATCGGTGTTCATTATAGTAAGTTGGAATGCGAATTAAAATAAATGATCGTTCCAATAAATCAATATAACGTTCAACCGTTTCATTGTCCAAATCACACTTTTCTCCTATTTCATTATACGAAATTGGTTCACCAATATTGAAGGAAATAATTTGCAGCATGCGCAACAATTTATCCCCTTTATTGATTCGGTCTGTGACGCCAAGATTTGTGAAAATGACTTCATTTACCATCTCACGAAGCGTCAATTCAGCATGTTCTAAATCTTCTGTTACCGCAGGATAATTTCCATAAATCAAGCGTTGTTCTAATAATTTTTCTTCTTCTGGCAAGGAGTTTTTCTGCGCTAATTCGTAAAAAGTTGTTGGTAACAAATTAATTTCTAATCCTTGCATTTGCAAAACTTCTCTCAAAACCTCATCAATCAATGGCTCGTAAGAACAACATAAAATAAGTGTTGTATTGATTTCTCCTGATAGTAAAATCTCAATTATATCTTGTAATTTTTCCAAATATTGCGCTTCATGAATCACTACAAAACGACTATTTTGAAATATCTCTTTTAACGATTCTACAGAAATTTGTTCAAATTGTTTCTTGATTTTCTTGTCAGAAACATTGAATTCAATAGCCGAATAATTGAGTTCATTCAAGCAATTTAAAACCGCCGTTCGCTTGCCAACTTTACGTGGACCAGTCAATAAAATAATCCGATTGTTTGCAATATTTTCTTTTAATTGGAGGAATTGAATGCGCGTAATCATATTATTAGATTTTAAACAAATCTAGCAGAAAATTGCGTTTAATCGCTTTTATTTCTTGATTTTTGCGTTTTTAAAGCAAAAATACACTGAGTATTACTCGAACCAAACCTTGCTGAAGAATAATTTTGGTCGGTTAGAATTCATGAATTTATTACCCCCATACGCTTTGAGGATGAGTAAATATTTGTCACTTTGCAACAAACGAACCCATTGCATTCCTTCTGGGTACGTATCAGATAAACCTTCATAAAAATCAGTTCCATTATCTGAATAGGTGTGCTTATAATTTGTTGCATTTGGACTCGCAATATAAATTGCAGCTTGCTCTTCCAACGTTAAAGAACCATCAATTGGAATCAATTCAATTGAGTAGGTATTGCCTTGTCCCATTTCTCTATAAACCAAAAAAGGATGGTTATCCCAAATTTTTAATTCCAATGGTTTTCCAGGGAAAACTGCTTCAATTCCAATGGTATCGTTTACATAGGTAAAAGTTCTTTGAGAGCGGACGTTTTTCTTTTCTGGAATCATTTCATCTGAAAATGTTGCAGGAATAAATCTCAAATGATATCCTTTTTTTCGTAGCAAATTAATAATGCCTGTTTCTCCAGCCAAGTGACCGGCACCGACAGCACAAAATACAGCGTTCTTTTTAATCAATGTATCAATACCTTTAGCCATAATATGATTTCTATTGACAATAATGTCTTCATATAAACCAGGATACATCGACATGTTTGCTCTCATCACTCGATCTATTGTACTAATATCTCCTGTGAGATAGATTTCAAGCATTTTATCTTGCGTAAGATTTTGAGTATTCTTACCTATAACTGTATTATCAGTATTTATCCAACCAGAACCAAGGTCTAATTGATCTTGTACATCTTCTAATGGATAAAATTGTTTGTTTGAATTATGACAGTATTCCAAAAAATAAGCATCTAAAAATTGAGGCATCCCATCTTCATCGCCATAAATTGTTTTGGAAGCATTGTCAGAGGAAGTGTAAGGAATTCCTTTATTGTCGAATAACATGAGCACTTCTTCTTTGCGCGTATCCCAATCTTCAAACATGGCAAAAACATCCGTTTCAAGCACAATAGCCTGGCTTTTATCTAAAGCGAAATAAGTGGAATCTGAGAGGCGAAAAATACGTTTGTCATTAGAATGATAATTTCCATATAAATAGCTTTTTTGATTCAAACCATTTCCTGATATTTCCCATAAAAGTTCATTTTCACTTTGGTTTGATTGCGCCAAAGAAATGGTTGTCAAAAACACCATTAAGCAGACCAAACTAAATATCCTTTTATTCATTTTCTTCATTCGTTAATTAAAAGTAACGCTTCTCACACAATAATCATACAATTAATCATGCTCAGACAATTATTTGCTCGATATGCTGATCTCCAAAAGCATAGGGAATATATGCCAAAGAAGGAATTTCTTTCGTGATCAATATTGGCGATTTTCTCCCTAAAGCAATTTTTCCGTGTGTTTCACTCAGTCCCATAGAATAAGCAGCGTTTACAGTTAATGCATTCAATGCTTCTTCCGGAGTCATTTTCATTTTAGCACACGCCAAAGACCAGACAACGCCTAAATTTCCTGTTGGAGTTGTACCAGGATTAAAATCACTTGCAAGTGCAACTGGCAAACCATTTTCCATCATCAACCGTGCATTCCCAAAAGGAATACTGATAAAATGTGAACAACTTGGTAAAATCGTTGGCATACATTCCGAATTTTTCAAAGCAGCGATATCTTGTTCGTCAATTTCTTCTAAATGATCCACTGATAAAGCTCCTAATTCAATCGCTTTTTTAACGCCTCCCAAAATTGAAAATTGGTTCACATGCACTTTTGGAATTAAACCATATTTTGCGCCGGCTAGCAATATTTCTTCCATTTCTTCAACAGAAAAATAATTCCGTTCACAAAAAACATCGATATAATCAGCTAATTTTTCTGCAGCTATTTGCGGCAACATTTCATTGATAATCAAACCAATATAACCACGGTGATTTTCTTTAAATTCTTTCGGAAAAGCATGTGCTCCTAAAAAAGTAGCTTTAATTGTAATATCACACTCCTCTTTCAAGCGTTGAATTACACGCAACATTTTTAGCTCGCCTTCAACAGATAATCCATAACCAGATTTTATTTCAATAGCGCCAGTTCCGTATGATTTCATTTTTTCAATGCGCACTTTTGCTTGTTCAAATAATTCAGTTTCTGACATTTCATTTAACCTTCGAGCAGAATTTAAAATTCCACCGCCTTTTAGTGCAATTTCTTCATAGCTCAAGCCATTGATTCGATCTACAAATTCTTCTTCACGGCTTTTGGCAAAAACGACATGGGTGTGTGAATCACAAAATGCTGGAAGTACATATTTACCAGAAGCATCAATAATTTCAAGATCTCTCCAATCATCAATTCCTTCCCAATCCTCCATTAAACCATAGGCCACAACTTCCCCATCTTCCAATGCTAAGAATGCATTTTCTAGAATTGGCACATTCCTCATTTCAAGTCCTTTTATCACTTTAGGAATGTTTTCTCCAACTTGGACAAGGCCTTTAATATTTTTAATCAGCAGTTTTTTCATGCTTTCTTTTGAAAATAAGCTATTTTAGTCCTACAAAACTAATATCAT
This sequence comes from Flavobacteriales bacterium, assembly GCA_947505255.1. GTDB lineage: Bacteria > Bacteroidota > Bacteroidia > Flavobacteriales_D > Crocinitomicaceae > M0103. The sequence continues at coordinate 8,048 of CANNKP010000056.1, read as the reverse complement.
TTTAATGAAAATTACTGCTCTTTTATATTCACTTCTGTTATTTAGTGTTAATTACGCTCAAACCTTTACTGGTGGCACAGGTCCAATTTTAGATTATCAAACAATAGATATTCCGTTAACTGTTTCCGTTCCACAAACAAGTATCAATACGACTACTTTTGGTGTTGAAACAATTTGTTTGAATTTAACTCATTCCTATTTAGCGGATATTGCAATACAACTTGTAGCTCCAGATGGAACAGTAAGAAATCTTGCCTCCGGAATTGGTGGTGGAGATGACAACATGACAAACACGTGTTTTAATGTGACTGCTCCAGCGGGTATTTCATCAGGAACAGCTCCTTTTACAGGAACCTTTATGCCGATGGGTCAAATGGGCGCAGTAAATAATGGCCAGAATCCGAATGGAATTTGGTATCTTAGAGTTGCTGACAATTATGGTGCTGATGAAGGAGTTCTTATTGATTGGACGATTACTTTTGGCTCAACACCAGCGACTTATTTTCAATTTTCAGAATCTGATTTACCGATTGTTGTAATCAACACAAATAATCAAACGATAGATGTTGATGTTAAAATAGTGGCTGATATGGGAATCATTTACAACGGTGTAGGCAACAGAAATCATTTGGTGGATCCATACAACGAGTACAATGGAAAAATTGGAATTGAATACCGTGGAAATTATTCGCTTTCTCTTCCTCAAAAACCGTATAATTTCGAGCTACAAGACAATGCAGGATTAGCGATTGATTCTTCTATTCTAGGAATGCCTGCGGAAAGTGATTGGCTATTGTTAGCAAATTACAACGATAAATCTTTTGCGAGAAATACCTTGCCTTTTAACTTGTTTGATTCTATGGGACATTATTCAGTTAGAAGCCATTTTGTTGATGTTGTAATGAACGGTGAATACCAAGGAATCTATATGTTAGCCGAAAAAATTAAACGAGATTCAAATAGGGTCGATATTTCAAAATTAGAACCGTTGGAAATAGTAGGTCAAGATTTAACTGGTGGATATATAATTAAAATTGACTATTGGGACAATACCAACTCTTGGCAATCAAACTTTTCACCAATTGGTTTCCCAGGACTTGATGTTCATTTTGTCTATTATTATCCAAAGCCTGAATTAATCGTATTGCAGCAACAAACGTACATTCAAAATTTCATGAATCAATTTGAAACTGCTTTGTATTCACCTAATTTTGCAGATACAGCTGTTGGTTATCGCCGATTTATTCATACAGAAAGTTTCATTGACTATTTCATTGTGAATGAAGTTTCAAGAAATGGTGACGGATTCAAGAAAAGTCGTTTTTTATACAAGGATAAAGATCACGCAGATGGCACTTATAGAAAACTTCATGCTGGACCAGTTTGGGACTTTGATTGGGCATTAAAGGATATGTGGGGCGGTTCGGAAGATGGTTCTCAATGGATGTATAATAATTTAAATGGGCAGGACGTGAATGCGCCAGGTTGGTACATTCGTTTGCTGCAAGACACTTTATTTGCAAATGAATTGCGTTGTCGATATGATGATTTGCGCAGAACTATTTTGAGTGAGGCGTATATGCATCAAAAGGTTGATTCGATTGCTGCACTTCTTAATGAAAGTCAAGATTGGCATTACCTTGTTTGGGGACACATGGGCGCAGCAACTGGAACACCAGAAGTACAAGCACCATCCCAAACATATGCAGAAGAAGTTCAACGCCTAAAGGATTGGTTGACTCGACGCGTGACTTGGTTGGATATCAACATGCCAGGTACGTTGAATGGTTGCAGCATGGCAGGAATTAAAGAAATTACTGAAATGTCATTCAGTGTTTATCCAAATCCATTTGAGTCTACTATTTCCATTAATTTAAATAATCAATTGAATGAAAATGGAACAATTACGCTATCTGATGCATCAGGAAGAACAATTAGAGTTCAAGAGTTTATTGGAAGCTCGAACCATGAAACAATTGAACTGACAGGGCTGAATGATTTGAATGCAGGGATTTATTTCATTGAAGTTGAAATGGGTTCTAAGAAGGCCGTTCAGAAATTGGTTAAATAAAGATTCTCAGATAAAATGCTAATTACTATTTGAGATTTCAAGAAAAGTAGTAACTGCGCATCCGCTTTACATGATTCGTTGGGTGTCCAAAGCAGAAAAATGCCTCGGCGGCGGCCCCGATGTATCGGGATGGTAGACACACTAAAAAAATGGCCTTTTGTCACATCCTTTTTTCTTCTTCAATTAATCGATTTTACATCGGGAGCTGTCAAGATTTAAACTTCAGATATAAAAATCATTTAGATAAAACATATCCAAACAGTTACACGGCAAAAGCAGATGATTGGGTTATATTCTACTCTCTTGAAGTAGATAATATTACCACGGTAATCCGTATTGAAAGGCACATTAAACGAATGAAATCAAGGAAATATATCTTGGAACTGAAAGAATCGCCTGAATTAGGATTAAGTCTCATGACAAAATATTCGATTTAATATTTTCTTTTATGCTCTCTCTTGTAGATTTCAAGAAAAGTAGTAACTTCGCATCCGCTTTACCTGATTTATTGGGTGTCCAAAGCGAAAAATGCCTCGGTGGCGGAACTGGTAGACGCGCTGGATTCAAAATCCTGTACTTTCGGGTGTGCCGGTTCGATTCCGGCCCGAGGTACTGAAAACTTAAAATCCTCAGACATTGTTTGAGGATTTTTTTTATTCCAATTTTTATCCTTATATTCAGTAAACGTGACTACCCCAAATTCATTTGTTTTTTGGTTAGATTAAAACAATTACGACCTTAAATCAAAATGTCAAAATTATTCAAGAACAAATATAGAATTACCTCTGCACGATTGCAAAATTGGAATTCTGCAAATCAAGGAATGTATTTTGTGACAATTTGCACCAAAAACAGAGGAAATTATTTCGGAAATATTGATTCAAAAGGAATTTTTAAACCCAACGAAATTGGAAAAATCGCCTATTCTGAATGGTTTAACGCTATTAATATTCGTCCTGATATGAATTTAAAATTGGGGGAATTTGTGGTAATGCCGATATTAGGGGATATAAATCTGCGGTAACCATATTTGCCCGAAAAAATGGAATTGATTTTGGATGGCAACCTCTTTTTTACGACCATATTATTCGATCACAGAATGATTTGGATAGAATCTCCAATTACATTATTCAAAATCCAACTAATTGGACGAAGGATAAACACTGAATAACATTTCAGTAATTAAGCCTATAAATGTTCCTATCCCGCACTGTTAACTTTTGTTATCCTTTAACCTTTTATTGACATTCCGTTATTTGCTTATTATATTTGAGGAGTTATACTAAAATAGTCATCAGTGAAAATAAAAGGTATCTTTTTGATTTTCTTGTTTTTAATCAATTTCTCGGGAATTTTCGCCCAGGAGGAGGTTGATTCTCTTGTGCCTATCGATTCTACAATAGTTAGGAAAACGATTGATGTTCCTGAATTTACACTTATCGATTCAGATACCATAAAATTGGGAGAGCATGACGAATTAATCTGTGATTCATATACAGCTTTAGGAAAGCCACACGTTTATGATGCTTTACATTCCTTTAACCGCAGAAGAATGGATTATTTTGGTGGTTATTTAAACGTCAAAATTAATGCAGGTCTAGAGCGAGTGAGAAGCAAAGGATTCCGCTCGGATATTAAGAAGTTATACATCCAGATCGATCCACTAACACTAACTGTGTATTGGATGGCTGTGGTTGGCCCTAGCGAAGACGGGAATTGCTATGCTTGCATGGATAGCAGAGGTTCGGCGAATGGTGGACTAGGTGCCGTGAATGGACAGATTCCTAAAATGCATTCCCTCTATTCAGGGATGGATCCTGTTTTATTGTTGGACTTTAATGAAGATGTGATCCAATGTTATGAAGGAAATGGGACACCTTTATCATCCTATTGTACCTATGTCAATATTCGCCAGAAGTTCTATAAGTATGCAGCTAATTGTTATAATACAGAAGCGGATTCGGTATCGGTGCACCTGAAATTCAACAATACTGGTCAGGATACTTTTAAGAGCGATGAAGTTGAACAAAAACAACTGGCCAAAAAAGTAATTACTTCGAGTTATAAAAAACACAAAGTGAAGTCAGGGGATACTTTGTCTGTGATAGCAAGAAAATACCATACGAGTATTTCTACAATCAAACGCATCAATCATTTAAAATCTGATGTAATACAGATCGGCCAGATTCTGAAGATTCCTACTTAGATTTCTTTTAATCCTATCAAATACCAAATCTTGGTTTTAAGCCGATTATGTTTTCAAAATAATCCAATAAAATTGGACTAAACAATATTTGAATTTGGAACTAACTAAAAACGTCCCTAATTGGGGCGTTTTTTTTATCCTTGAAATGCTTCACACTTCTGGTGTTTAACTTTTTTATGTCCTTTTTTGTGATTTTTCTTTTTATCAAACTTCACAGTAGTGTCAGAAGAATCCACAAACGGAGAACTGAATGATGTCATACTCATTCCTACAAGAGTCGCTGCTAAAATTAATTTTTTCATAATGGAGAGATTTTTTAGTTTGAATTAGATCTAATTAATCTAAAACGCAAAAACAAATAAAATAGTGTGTTTGAAAGAAATTGTTTTTCTATTTTCCTAAAATACAACCCCTCAAAAAGCAAGTTGATTTTTAAAGAACAATGAATTATAATCCTTTGGTTACAAAATAATTAAACAATAAGATTGAAAGATTTTGATTACTGAAGACAGTCATTTTAGTGATTACTATTCTAAATGGACCTGAGAATTCCAGTAAATTTCAATTGACTTTCTGATTCCGTATGTATAAACACTTATCCTTTTTTAGTTGCTTTCATGGAAAAATAATTAACGCCATCGAAAAAATAATAATTGAAGATTTTAAGTTCATTCCTTTGACGTGAACATTAAATAAAAAAACTTTTTAATCACTAAAAAATATAAAAGATGAAAACAAAATCAACTACTCAAAAACTTTTATTTTTCCTTTTTTCAGGAATTCTTACGTTAAATTATTCAAATGCTCAACTTCAGTTTCAAACATTAACCACACCAATAATCAAAACTAAGGCAAATTATACCCTTCCTTCTTGCTTCGGTCAAAATGACGGAGGTATTTCTGTGGTTGTAAATGGCGGGGTGGCACCTTATTCTTATTTATGGAATAATGGGATGACAGGGCAATCATTGAACAATATTGGTGCTGGTAATTATTCATTGATTATTACAGATGCAAATGGTAATTCTAGTAATGCTACATTTAATTTAAATCAACCAAATCAAATACAAATAACAGGTGTTGTGCATAACGCACCTCACGGATCAATAAATATTTCTGCAACTGGAGGGACTCCTCAATACAGTTATATTTGGGGGATTGTTTCTGGCACAAACAATTTAAGTTCACAAGAAGACCTTGCTAATTTAATAGCAGGATCTTATTCGGTAATGGTTTCTGACGTAAATGGTTGTAAGAATTATAATGTTTTTACAATTCAAAACACTTTTGTTGAGAATAATTTTCAAAAAAGTGCTTTAGTTTATCCTAATCCAAGTGCTGGAGTAACATATTTCAAAACTCAAACTGGAATTGTAAAGTATGAAGTTTATAATTCAAATGGAACATTAATAAAAACATTAGAAACAGATTCTTTCATGAATAATGAATTAAGTGCTGAACTAAACACTGGGAATTATACGGTTTTAAGTTATGACATGGATGGTGTGGTTCAATCAGATAAATTAGTAGTGAATCAATAAAGAAAATTATCTAATTATAAAACACCTTTTGAATTTTTATACTAAAAGTTCAAAAAGGTCTTTCCTAGATCATAAAAAAAGCAGGTACTTACATACCTGCTTTTTCGCTTTCATTTCAAGACTTCATATCTTGCGATACTTATACCTAAAATTCCTTCTTTCTTAATCAATATTAAAACAATAATAACTGGTTTTTAAGCCAGCTTCGGATTTGACAGTTTAATCTCACTTTTTAAGGTGGCTATATCTGCTTCAATCAGTCATATAGGTTTTCCCTTACACGATTCAAGTTTCCTTGTCTTTGAATACAAAAGCCAAAACTTTTGCACCTATACTATTATTTCAATCACTCTCAAGCCCACGGCTATATACCGTACTTTGGGTAAGATCATGCAAGCATAACCATCACCTAACCATTTAACGAATTTCACACCAAATGATATAAGCTTTCACTTCCTTTGTGTCTGTCAGGTTCAAAGACCTTTTACAATCTCCTATTTCTAACTTAACCAATACTTAAAGAACAACTTCATCAATTAAGACATTACAAAGATAAGTGCATCAAAATGAGATTATAGTGATATAGGTCAATCTCAGGAATGATTTTAATCAAAAAACGTCTTAGTGAAATAATTCCATATTTTTTATTCAGTTTTAATATTTGTATCTTTCAATCGTGAAAAGAATCTCAAGACGCAATTTTATTCCTGCCATTGGTGCGTTGCTAGTAACACCTGTTTTATTGTCAACATCTAGAGAAATCAACGAAGGACAAACCCGTATTCGTTCCAAGGCGTTGAAAGTTGGCGATGTTATTGGCCTTTGTGCTTCAGCCGGTGCTTCGCATGATTTGGCTGAAGTTGATGGATTTATTTCGATTATTAATAGCCATGGTTTTTTAGTGAAAGAAGGAAAAAATGTTCGTAAAAAACTAGGCTATTTTTCTGCTTCAGATGAAGAAAGAGCAGCCGAATTCATGGCTTTTATTTTAGATTCAAATATAAAAGCAATCTTCTTTACTCGCGGTGGCTGGGGCTGTGCACGAATTTTAGAATTTCTAGATTTTGATGCAATTCGAAACAATCCAAAAATAATAATGGGGTTCAGTGATATTTGCTCTTTGTTGAATGCTATTACATTTAAATCGGGACTTACCACATTTCATGGGCCCAATGGTAATGCAAGCTGGAATGAATTCAGTTGGAAATCCATTGAAGATTTAATTGTTAAAGGCAAAACTGTAACATATCCTTTCCCGAGTTTAGATCTTGTTGAGGCAAAACCTGAAACAATAGTCTCTGGGAAAGCTACTGGACAATTATTTGGAGGTAATTTAACAGTAATGACCGGATTATTAGGAAGTAAATATTTGCCCGATTGGACGGGTAAAATACTCTTTTTTGAAGATGTTTTGGAAGAACCATATAGCATTGATCGAATGCTGACTCAATGGAAATTGAACGGTGTTTTCGATAAAGTTTCAGGAATTATTCTTTGCCAATTTCGAAAATGTGTCCCTGAAGAACCCGAATGGTCATTTACATTGAATGAAGTTTTTCAGCAACACTTTAAATTGCTATCAATTCCGGTTTTTAGTGGGTTTTCTTTGGGACATGTGAAAAATAAATATTCTGTTCCAATAGGTGAAGAAGTCACGATGGATGCAGACCAATTTACACTGCAATTAAAAGAGGAAGCGGTAATTCATTAGAGAAAAGCAAATCCCATTGGAATCCATATTTTCAACAACCTTTACTCGATCGTAATAATTGATTTTTTGTTTTTTTTCTAAATAATTTAAAGATTACACTAGTTTTACCTAACAAAAAAATACTATGGCTCTACAAGAAAAAACTGACTATGTATTCTACGAAAGTGGATTAATGTTAAATTCTAAACAACCAATGAAGAATGTTGAAGTTTGCTTAGTAAGTACAAAAAATTATGTTTTTTTTGTCCCTAAAAAAACTGTTGGGTTATTCTTCGTTTTAAATACGATTAAAACACATCAGTATTTTGAGGGGGTAACTATTGAACAAGGGGTAATAAAAATAATTGACAATTCTGAGACTATCGAAGAACTTGAAAAATCAATGATTGCATTACTTGCTGAATTAAAAAAACTAGGTGCTGTAAAAACAGAAGATAGTTCTTATCAAACAACAAATGCTGAAGGGTATGCGTATTTTGATTACCCGACCCTGTCTTATGAGGAAGGTCTTAAAAACGT
>CANNKP010000055.1 GCA_947505255.1 Flavobacteriales bacterium | reverse complement strand
CCAGACGTACTGACGCCTCCACAAACATCACATGCCGCAGCTGTGAAATGCAGGTATACACCAATTGTTAATGCAACATATTTGAGCATACAATTAGATTTAAATAAGTAAAATCGGACTAATAATTTTAGTTCCTTTTATTATGAAAATCTTGTGGTAGGTGGATGGAAAATAGCAGATAAATGCTCTTTCGAATGAAGAGAAGCATAGGTGTAAAAATGCGTTATATGTTCACTTCTAAACGATGAAAAAATAGATGGTTTTATCTGCAAAATCGAGCAACTTTGAAGTTCAATTTTCCCAGTATAAGGATTATGTTTTTTACTGGATGCATTTTTCAATTCCTCCGCCTCCAACTTTTTCAATTGCTTTGCCAAGTAACACTTACCATTACATTTCATGGCTGGTTTATCCTTGTTCTCACATTTTTCTTGAGCAATTCTTGTTTGATCTATCTTATACCATACTTCCCAACCTAGAAAAAAGAAACTTTTCCCTAATAAAGCTGTCGTTAATAAAATGGTAAAAAGAAATCTCATCAATAAATTGCAGGGTATTCTATTGGATCAACTTCATGCATGATTGCATATACTTTCTCAACAATATCATCGATGCTTGGCTTGGAAAAATAATCTCCATCTGAACCATAAGCTGGTCTGTGATCTTTCGCACTCAACGTTTCCGGCGCCGAATCCAAATGAAGATAGCCTTTTTGTTCCACCAAGATTTTATCAAGAATATATCCTGTTGCACCGCTGCTCACATCTTCGTCAACAATCAACAATCGGTTCGTTTTTGCAATTGAATCCTTGATCATGTGATTGATATCAAACGGCAATAATGTTTGAACATCAATTAATTCAACATCGATTCCTAATTCTGCAAGTGGCTTTAATGCTGCTTCACATAAATTGAACGTTGAACCATAAGATACCAATGTTAAATCAGCCCCTGTTTTCACAATTTCAGGAATCCCAATTGGTTCTTTGAACTCACCAATATTGTTTGGCATCAGTTCCTTTGTTCGATATCCATTTAATGGTTCAATAACCAAAGCTGGCTCATCTGCTTCCATAAATAAATTATAAAAACCTGCGGCTTTCGTCATGTTCCTTGGAACGCATACATGAATTCCTCTCAAAGAATTTATTATCATTCCCATTGGAGAACCACTGTGCCAAACGCCTTCTAATCGGTGTCCACGTGTACTTATAATTAACGGAGCTTTTTGCCCGCCTTTTGTTCTATATTGAACTGTTGCTAAATCGTCAGAAAGCACTTGAACTGCATACAGTAAATAATCCAAATATTGAATTTCAGCAATTGGACGTAAACCACGCATCGCCATTCCAATTCCTTGACCAATAATCGAACATTCACGAATTCCAGTATCTGTTACACGTAAATCTCCAAATTGCTCTTGCATTCCTTCAAGCGATTGATTTACACCACCAATTTTCCCAGCATCTTCACCAAAAACTAAAGCTTCAGGATATTTTTCTAGAATTTTTCTGTAATTGTCTCTCAAAATAATTCTCCCGTCTTCTTGTGCATTTGAACCATCGTATGTCGGTGCAACAGCATTAATTTTAAGTGCAGAAAATTTAGATTGCGAATGTAAATGTGAGCTGTATCGACTAAAATTCTCTTCAATACGTTGTTTAACCCAAGCTGAAAGCGCTTGTTTTGAAGCAGATTTTTCTTCGCGAACCATTCTTAAAACTTTGCGTGTTGTCGACAAAATATCTTTTCGAATTGGTTCAAACGCTTTTTCTAAGGATTCAATTTCTTTATTGATAAATGCAGTGTTTGGACTTTCATTACTTACTGCTTTCATTAAAGTAAGTGCTTCAGAAATATCATTTTTAAAATCATCCGTGAATGCCTTCCATGCATCATTTTTTTGAGTTCTAACGCTCGCTTTCGCTTCTTTGTGAATTGCTTCCAATTCTTCTTCAGTTGCTATTGTTTGATCATCAGCATTGAACGCCAAAATCCATGATTTGAATTTATTGATACAATCAAAATCAGTTTCCCATTGCAATCGCTCCTCTGATTTATAACGCTCGTGTGAACCAGAAGTCGAATGTCCTTGTGGTTGATTCACTTCTTTTACATGCACTAAAACCGGAATGTGTTCTTCGCGCGCTAACGCAACTGCTTTCTCATACGTTTCACACAAATGTGCGTAATCCCACCCTTTCGTAATGAAAATTTCATAACCTGGTTTGTCTTTGGTACGCTGCATTCCTGCTAAGGCTTCAGAAATACTTCCTTTAGTCGTTTGAAGTTCTCTTGGAACAGAGATTCCAAATCCATCATCCCAAACAGACATTACCATTGGTATTTGCAAAACACCTGCAGCATTTATTGTTTCCCAAAAAGGACCTTCAGAAGTAGAAGCATCACCAATTGTTCCGAATGCTACTTCATTTCCTCCATTTGTAAATTTTTTGAATTTTTCTAAATCTTTTAAAGTTGGGTGATTTCTATAAATTTTTGAAGCTTGCGCAAGACCTAATAAACGTGGCATTTGACCAGCAGTTGGCGAAATATCTGCAGAACTGTTTTTTTGTTCCATCAAATTTTTCCATTCGCCATTTGCGTCTAAATTTCGGGTTGCAAAATGACCTCCCATTTGTCGACCTGCAGATTGTGGCTCTACAACTTCATCCGTGTGAGCATATAATCCAGCAAAATATTGTTGAACCGTCAATTGGTCAATTGCCATCATCAACGTTTGATCTCTATAATATCCAGAACGAAAATCACCGTTTTGAAATTGTTTGGATAATGCAATTTGAGCAAGCTCTTTTCCATCACCAAAGATTCCAAACTTGGCTTTCCCAGTTAAAACTTCCTTTCTTCCTAATAAAGATGCTTCGCGAGAAAGACAGGCTAAACGGTAATCGTTCAATACTTCTGTTTTAAAAGTTTGGAAATCCAATGATGTTGTGTTTTCGACGGTTGATTCTTTTGTCATAGGTTGCTTTTACACCCACAAAGATAATAAAATATGAGATTGAAAATAGTTCGTTTATAAGATTGTATTTTCTTAATATTGTTGAATGAATTTAAAGGAGATTTTTAAAAAGTATTCCCCATATTTCGTTGATGTTTGGCAGTATTTAGTGATAATACTAATTTTCATTTTGGCACTTATCTTTTTTCTGTAAGCAAGAATGAAATTTTGTATCTTCGTTGAAATTCGATTTCAAATGAAGATTTTCTGCTTATTATTGATACTATTCTCTGCGACAGTTTCTGCTCAAAATAATATTGATTCCTTGTCGCATATTGATTACCAAGCGCTGCACAACGCCAATTTAAATGATGTTTGGGGATATGTTGATGAATTAGGAAATGAATATGCCATTGTCGGAACAAGTAAAGGCACCTCAGTAGTCGATGTTACTGATCCAAGTAATCCGTTTGAAGTATTTTGGATTGCAGGTTCTGAATCAATTTGGAGAGATCCAAGCGTGCATGGCGATTATGCATACATTACAACAGAAGCATCAGACGGACTTTTAATTATTGATTTAAGTCCATTGCCATTATCTACCGTTTTACCCACAACTCTCTATACGGGTCCAGTTGGTTCACCTTGGCAATCTGCGCATACCTGTTTTGTCGATGAAAATGGTTTCGCCTATATTTTTGGTGCGAATAGGGGAAATGGTGGGGCTATAATTTTGGATATTCAAACAGACCCAATGAATCCAATTGAAGTAGGTGATTTTGACACATGGTATGTGCACGATGGTTTTGTAAGAAATGACACGATGTATTTGGCTCATATTTCTGATGGCTTTTTTAGTTTAGTTGATGTCACTGTTAAAGCATCTCCAATTCTCCTTGGAACAAAAACAACTCCTAATAATTTTACACACAACATTTGGCCAAGTGATAATGGGCAATTTGTATTCACAACAGATGAAATTTCAGGTGCTTTTATTGCGGCTTATGATATTTCAGATCCTCTAAATATTGTTGAAGTAGATCGCATTCAAAATTCTCCTGGTCAAGGAGTATTGCCACATAATACACATGTCTTCTATAATTATTTAGTCACCAGTTATTACGCTGATGGAATAGTTATTCATGACATCACACATCCCAATAATATTGTAAAAGTTGGCTCGTATGACACATATCCAACTCAAACAACTGGTTTTGATGGTTGCTGGGGTGTTTATCCATTTTTTTCTTCAGGAACAATTCTAGCAGCTGACATTACTGAAGGATTATTTATTTTAAAACCAACTTATATTCAAGCTTCTTATTTGGAAGGAACTGTAACGGATGCTTCCACCTTGGCTCCTTTGAATAATGTGAACGTTCAAATTGTGAGTAACGATCAAATAGATCAGTCTAATACACTAGGAACATACGCAACAGGTATTTTAGGAGTTGGAAATTATTCCGTGACCTATTCCAAAGTAGGATATTTTCCTCAAACCGTTTCTGTCGTTTTATTACAAGCAGTAATTACAATTCAGGATATTCAACTTGTTCCAATTCCTCCATTTAACTTGACGGTGAATGTTATTGAAGCTGGAACAGGGAATCCAATTCCAAATGCACAGATTTCCTTACAAACAACTTTGATTGAACACGTTGGTTTAACAAATGGCATTGGTCAAGAAGATTTTGTGCTGTTTTACCAAGAACTTTATACAGTAACAGCTGGCGTTTGGGGATATTTCACAACGTGTTATTCGCAGATAATTGATCAAAACACGGTTGCGATTACTATAACTTTGGAAAAAGGATATAACGATGAATTTACATTTGATTTTGGTTGGACAATCTCTGGAACAGCTTCCACTGGGGTGTGGGAAAGAGGAATCCCAACTGGTTCAAATAGTGGTTCTGCTCCTTCTTTTGATGCCGATTTTGATTGTGGCTCAAATGCATATGTTACGGGAAATGACGCCGTCTTAAATCCCGATTTAGATGATGTAGATGGTGGTTATACCTTACTTACATCACCTTCGATGGATTTAACCGGTTATTTGGATCCTTATTTGAACTATTCTCGTTGGTTTTATTGCTTTTATGGAGCAACGCCTGATGATACATTAGAAGTAATTATTTCAAATGGAATAACTTCAGTTATAGTGGATGAAATTGGTTCAGATCCAACTCAGTTCTATACGTGGACTCCAAAAAGTATTCGCGTCTTGGATTATATTACCTTGACGAATTCAATGCAAGTTTCGTTTAAAACATCCGATTTAGATCCAGACGTTAACATAACAGAAGGCGGTGTTGATTATTTTTATATCTCAAATTCAAATGTTATAGGAATAGAAAATCTTAAGCAAACCGCAATCACGCTATTTCCGAACCCTTTTGAAAATTGGATTGAAATAGAAGGAGCTGATATTGGAAGTAATTATGAGCTTTTTAACCTCCAAGGTCAATTGGTTTTTTTCGGTAAGATAAATGCGACACATGAAAAGATTCATACGCAGCATCTGCCATCGGGAATTCTATTTTTAAAACTCCAAAATGAAGTTTATAAGGTTATGAAAGAATAACTGTTAACTAAAAGTAGGTGGCTTATTTCTGTAAGTTAGGTCTTTGAGTATATTTGTAAAATACAATTAAAAGTAAGTCTTGGAAAGTAATATCGATATATCTATAGTTGTTCCTTTATATAACGAAGTTGAATCACTTCCTGAATTACACGCTTGGATTCAACGTGTGATGAAGGAAAACAGTTTTTCATATGAAGTTTTATTCGTTGATGATGGAAGCAAAGACGGTTCATGGAAAGTAGTTGAAGCGCTGAGAAATGCAGATGCGAATGTTAAAGGAATCAAATTTCAACGAAACTATGGCAAGTCCGCAGCGTTGCAAGTTGGTTTTGAAGCAGTAAAAGGAAATGTTGTTATTACAATGGATGCTGATTTACAAGATTCTCCTGATGAAATTCCGGGACTTTACAAAATGATTGTGGAAGAGGATTTCGATGTTGTTTCTGGATGGAAAAAGAAAAGATACGATCCGATAACTAAAACAATTCCAACAAAATTATACAATTGGGCTGCACGAAGATTAACAGGTATTTATTTACATGATTTCAATTGTGGTTTAAAAGCATATAAGTACGAAGTGGTAAAAAGCATTGAATTATATGGCGATATGCACCGCTATATTCCGCCGTTAGCTAAATATGCTGGCTTCACTAAAATTGGTGAAAAAGTCGTGCAACATCAATCTAGAAAATACGGAACAACCAAGTTTGGAATGAGCAGATTCCTAAATGGACCACTCGATTTATTGTCTGTTGTATTCATGGGGAAATTTGGTAAAAAACCAATGCATCTCTTTGGAGCTTTGGGCATTTTAATGTTCATCATCGGATTTGGTTTTGCTTTTTATTTGGGAATTGATAAGTTATTTATTGACAAAGGAGCCCGTTTATTAGCAGAAAGAACGGAGTTTTTTATCGCATTAACAGCTATGATTGTTGGTGTTCAATTTTTCCTTGCAGGATTTGTAGCAGAACTAATTGGTAGAAATTCTTCAAGTCGAAATGTTTATTTGATTGAAAAACGATTGACGGATGAACAAGTGGGGAATTGATTCAACTTGGACGCTGTTTCTGGATCGTGACGGAGTAATCAATGAACGCATCATGAGTGGCTATGTCACAACGATTGAAGAGTTTGTTTTTCTGCCAGAAGTTCCACAATCTATCGCCAAATTATCACATCTTTTTGGTAATGTTTTTATAGTAACGAATCAGCAAGGAATTGCAAAAGGATTAATGAGTGAAAGTAACCTTTTGGAACTTCACGCTTATATGCACAATGAAGTAGCTAAAAATGGTGGACACATCACAAAAAGTTATTATGCGCCTGGAGCTTCTTCTCCTAAAAATGAATTAAGAAAACCAAAACCTGGAATGGCATTATTAGCACAAAGACAATTTCAAGGAGTTGATTTTAATAAGTCAGTAATGGTAGGTGATACTGATTCTGATATTTTATTTGGACAGAATCTTGGCATGAAAACTGTGAGAGTGCAAACGGTTGAAACGATTAAAGTTCCTGCCGATATTACCGTAAATAGTTTAGTAGAATTTACAAATTTATTGATCAAATGAAAATAGTGATTGTTTTATTATTGACTTGTTTTAGCAGTAGTTTATTTGCTCAAAACGTTACCGATGCGAAAGGAAAGAAGCAAGGAATTTGGAGTAAAACATATCCTGGAACAAAAGTTTATCAATATAAAGGTCAATTTAAAGATGATAAACCAGTTGGAACATTCACTTATTTCTATCCAACAACTAAAGTAAAAGCAATCATTAAGCACGATGCAGGAAGCAATAGATCAGTTGCTTATTTTTATCATGAGAACACCAAATTAATGAGTTCTGGAATTTATAGAGATATGAAAAAAGATTCTGTTTGGCTTAATTTTGGTCCATCAGGTAAATTGAGTAGCTCTGAAACGTTTAAAAATGATTTATTAGATGGTAAAAAAATTGTTTATTACGTTCCAGAAGAAATAGAAGATAATTCAAAACATATTTCTTCAACAAGTGCATACGTTGCTGGAAAAATAGATGGAGAATACCTAGAGTTTTTTGAAAATGGAACAACCAAAATCAAAGGTTCATATGCTTTAGATAAGAAAATTGGAATTTGGTACCATTACCATCCTAATGGAAAAAAGATGATGTTGGAACGTTTTAAAAATGGCGTTAGACATGGTTGGGCATTTGGTTACGATGAAAAAGAAGTTGAAATTGGACGGTTCTATTATTATTATGGAAGTAGG
Source organism: Flavobacteriales bacterium (assembly GCA_947505255.1). GTDB lineage: Bacteria > Bacteroidota > Bacteroidia > Flavobacteriales_D > Crocinitomicaceae > M0103. The sequence goes on along the minus strand of CANNKP010000055.1, from coordinate 5,874 downwards.
TTAGAGGGGAAAGAACTCGAACATAAATTAGCTCAATTTAAAGAAAAAGGGATCAATCCAAATGAGTAAAGCTTTTTTTTCATATTTTCGTTAGAAGTATGAAAATATATCGCTTATATATCAGTTTGTTGGTTCTGTTAATAGTAGCAGTCGTATCGTGTAAAAAACAAGATGCAGCTCCTCAATTCCATTATGATTATTTTGATCTAACGCAAGGTCGCTATATTGATTATGATGTAATGTCTATTAATCACGATGTGGATCAAGCAATCGAACACGATACCACATATTATCAATTGCGAACTTTAATTGGTGATACTGTCATTGATAATCAAGGAAGAATTGCTAGAAAATTCTTTCGATATACACGTCCTAATTCTGCGGGCACATGGGTGCTTTCTGATGTTTGGACAGCACTGATCACCGAAAATAGAGCTGAGTTAATTGAAGAAAATCAACGCGTTATCAAATTAGTATTTGCTCCATCACTTTCAAAAGACTGGAATCCGAATGCCTTTAACATCTTTGATGAAATGACTTCTTATTATAGAAATATTCATGATTTACAGGATGTTGGCACACTTGTTTTTGATAGTTCGCTGGTTGTAGAACAAGAAGACTTCTTTTCATTGATTGATAAAAAAAGAAAGTTTGAAGTGTATGCAAAAGGAGTTGGATTAGTTCGCAAGTTCTATAAAGACTTGACAATTTCCAATTTTGACACCTTGAATATTCAAAAAGGAACAGAACTTTATTATACGTGTTTTGCATACGGTATTCAATAACTTTTTCTAATTTGATACAGTATCTTTGAACCGTATGAAGATTTCAATTTTCTCTGCTTTTTATCCTTTTAGAGGTGGTATAGCCCAATTCAATGCGAGATTAGTTCGTTCCTTGGAAAAAGAAAATGAAGTTTCAGCATTCACATTTAAAAAACAATATCCCAATTTTTTATTTCCTGGTTCGAGTCAGTTTGTAGGAGAAAATGATAATGTTGATAAAATCGAAGCAAAACGAATCGTAAGCACATTTAATCCTTTTACCTATTTAGGAGCTGCGAAAAAAATAAAAGCAGCAAATCCAGATCTTTTTATCACGAATTATTGGATGTCTTTTTTCGGGATTTTCATGGGCTTACTTGCATCGAAACAAAAAAAGGAAACTGTTAAATTGGCAATCATTCACAATTTGATTCCACACGAAAAACGCTTTTTTGATAAATGGCTAAATAGTTTTTTCTTAAAACGTTACGATGGATTCATTGTGATGTCGGACAGTGTTCGAAACGACCTTTTAACAAGTAAACCTGATGCGAAATATATTCAATTGAATCATCCATGGTACGATCATTTTGGTGAGAAAATAGCTGTAAGTGAAGCATGTGAAAAATTGAAAATATCTCCAATAAAAAAAACGATTTTATTTTTTGGTTTAGTCAGAGATTACAAAGGATTAGATTTATTGATAGACGCATTTTCAGAATTGAATGATGAGTATCAACTTGTAATTGCTGGTGAAGTGTATAGCAATTTGCAGAAATATGAAAGTCAGATTGCAGCATCAAAAGCGAAAGATCGAATATACTTTTTCAATCAATATGTTCCAGATACTGATGTTCAACTTTATTTTTCTGCCGCAGATGTGTGCGTTTTGCCTTATCGCACAGCGACGCAATCAGGAATAACAGCAACTTCTTTTCATTTTGAGGTACCGATCATCGCCACAAATGTTGGTGGGTTAAAAGAAATAATTGGAAAGTCTGAATTAGGTTTAATCGTTGAAGAACCTAATTCAATATTGCTCAAAGAAGCTATTTCTTCCTACTTTGAAAATAATATGAAAGAAAAATTTCAAATTAATATTCGAAAAGAAAAAGAATCGAACACTTGGGCTAAATTTGCTAATAGCCTGATTTCGTTTAGTAAAACGCTTTAAATCGCCTTGATTCCAGAAATTATTTGACCTCTTAAAACTGCCATGTTGATAAACTTGGCAAATACCTCTAAAACTTTATTGACATTAATAAACGTAAATTCTATATTTGCAGGCTTAATAAATAACTAACTGTTTTACGAACATGCGTAATAAAGGATTTTTTTGGTTTATAACGATATTATTAACGGCTGTTTGCCTTTATCAATTATCGTTTACTTTGGTTTCTAATTCTGTTGAGAAAAAATCAGAAAAAGAAGCAAATGAAAGAGTTGCAGATTTAAAATTAAAGTCAGCTGCAACAGGTGATAGTGCGTTACTTCCTAATGGAGTATATGTGAATTTCGCTCAACCTGAAGGTATAGAATTAGCTAAAGCTGCTTTTATCAATCAAATATTAAAAGAAAAAGCTGAAAATAAAGTATATCCAATTTTCGGATCAACTTTCGCTGAAACAAAGAAAAGGAGTTTAGCTTTTGGTCTTGACCTAGTAGGAGGAATGAGTGTTACATTGGAGATTTCAGTTCCTGAATTAGTAAAAAACTATGCACGCAACCCGCGTGATCTTCGTTTCAAAAAGCCATTTGAAAGTGCTTTGAAAATTTATTCTAAAGGTGGTGATTTTATCACATTGTTTATCAAAGAAAACAAGCGTTTGAATAATGGTACTCCTGTTGTTCGTTTGTTAGCAATTGCTGATATTGATGGATTGAAAATGAATTCATCTGACGATGATGTAGATTCATATTTCAGACAAATTGCAGCGTCATCAATGGACGGTGTTGAGCAAATTATGAATAAGCGTATTAATCAATTCGGTGTTGCTCAACCAAATATCAACAAAGATGCGGTAAACAATCGTTTGTATATTGAATTACCTGGAGTTCAAGATGAGGCAACAGTTGCACAGAAAATGGTTTCTATGGCAAACTTGCAATTCTTTGAAACGTATTTCCCAAGTGAGATAGGTGGAACACCAAATAGTGCGTTTAGTGAGCAAGTAAATAGGTTGTCTCGTACAAAAGAAGTTATCATAGATGATTTAGCTGTTGTTGCTGATTCTTCTGATACGTTGAAAGATAAATCATTGGAGTCATTATCTTCTTTAGGTGGTTCTCAAAAAGGTTTGTCTGACTTCGTGAAACCAGCCGGAGATTATGCGCTTGGTTATGTTGCGGCAGAAAACAAAACAGCTGTTGATTTGATTCTAAACAGAAATGATGTTTTGGCATTGTTCCCTGAAGATATTAAGTTTATGTGGTCGGCAGAATTGGAGCAAGTTGCAACAAATTCTAAAGAAATGGCGTATGCATTATATGCTATTCGTGTTCCTGAATCTGGAAAACCAAGAGTTGGAGGAAAAGATGTGAAATCTGCTTCAACTGGTTATGATGAGCAATCAGGGAAAATCACTGTAGATTTGAAAATGACAGATGATGGAGCTGACAAATGGGCTGAAATGACTTCAGATAATGTTAACAAGATTGTTGCGATTACAATGGATAATGTTGTTTATAGTGCACCTCGTGTTATCAATGCAATTAATGGCGGGAGTACACAAATTTCAGGTTCATTTACCATTGACGAAGCAAAGGATCTTGCTGGTTTATTAAATGGTGGAGCACTTCCTGCACCGTGTGTGATTAAAGAACAAACGAAAGTAGGACCAACGATTGGTTTGGAAAATTCTCGTGCTGGTTTGATCTCATTCGGTTTTGCATTCATAGCAGTATTACTTTATATGTATTTCTACTATGGTAAAGCAGGTTTGGCAGCAAACGTTGCATTAACAGTAAACGTTGTATTCATCTTCGGAAGTTTAGCTTCATTTGGAGCAGTTTTAACGTTAGCAGGTATAGCAGGTATCGTTCTTACAATTGGTACCGCCGTCGATGCGAATATCTTGATTTTCGAACGGATCAGGGAAGAACAAGCCCGTGGAGCTGATTTATTAACTTCTGTAAATACTGGATTCAAAAAAGCATTGCCTTCTATTATAGATGCGAATGTTACACACTTGTTGGTTGCAATAATCTTGAAAGTATTTGGGAAAGGTGAAATCGAATCGTTTGCTACAACATTGATCATCGGTATTTTCACTTCTTTGTTCTCTGCAATTGTGATTTCGAAATTGATCTTCACAATGTGGTTGGCTAAAGGGCAAGCAATTTCTTTCCATACTAAGTTTTCTAAAGGATTGTTCCAAAACTTTAATTTTGACTGGGTTGGAAAAAGAAAGTATTTCTATATCTTTTCAATCTCTGTAACAATTATCGGAATGTTCGCAATGTTCTCCCGTGGATTGAAACAAAGTGTTGAATTTACAGGTGGTAGGACGTATGTAGTGAAATTCGAACAAAAGGCAGACATGAACTACATGCGTGCGAACCTTTCAAAAGTTTTTGTTGAAAATGGTGAGATTGCTTCAATCGATTTGAAAACTAAATCGAATGATTACAATGTTGAAATCGTAACCAACTTCATGCGTGAAAATGACGGTGCAACGGCTGAGGTAACGAAAAAATTAAAAGAAGGTTTAAATAATTGTAAAGCTAAAATGGGGAAATATGAAATCGTTGAATTTAGAAGTATTTCTGCTTCTGTTTCAAAAGAATTGTGGTCTTCATCTGCAATTGCAATTTCTCTGTCATTACTGGCAATCTTTGCATACATCTTTATGCGTTTCGGTCACTGGCAATATTCACTTGGTGCAATTGTAGGATTAACACATGATGCATTCTTTGTATTATCTGTGTTTGCATTGTTACATGGTTATTTGCCATTTAGTTTAGATGTGAATCAAGCATTCATTGCAGCGATTCTGACCGTTATCGGTTACTCCATGAATGATACCGTAATTGTATTTGACCGTATTCGTGAAAATTTACGAAACAGTCATGACGATGAGCACCATTATGATATTATCAATAAATCATTGAATAAAACGTTGAGTCGAACATTTAATACATCTATGATTCTTTTCGTTGTTGTTTTAATCATGTTCTTATTTGGTGGTCCAGCAATTAAAGGATTCTTGTTCGCACTTCTTGTTGGAGTTGTAATTGGAACATATTCTTCTTTATGTGTTGCAACACCAATCTTAATTGACTTTTCTAAGAAATTGAAAAAGTAATTAAAAATCAGAATTTTAGAAGCCGACCGTCAATTGACGGTCGGCTTTTTTTATGTTGAAAATTTAAATATGAACCATCAATTACGTGCATTTCTAATAACATTGATTATATTTTGTAAAGTCCCTACGGGACAAAAATAATGCGCAAATTGACATTTGCTAGAGCTATGCAGTCCCCTACGGGACATTAATTGGTTTGATGTTTTTAATTCACATTTGAATTTTCTATTAAATAATTTTTCATTTGCAATATTGTCCCTTAGGGACTATGCAATATTTCGGTTAATTATGAAATATCGAAATGTTATCAAAAAAAAATTCGTATCTTCAGTTAGGAACCTTTTACACATTAACATTTGATAAATGCCAAACACCTACACACAAATTTATATTCAATTTGTCTTCACCGTGAAATACAGAAATGGTGTCATAGAAAAACATTGGAAAGATCAGTTATATAAATATATTACGGGTACTGTAAATGCTTTGGGACATAAATTAATTGCAATTAATGGGGTGGAGGATCATATTCATATTTTGGTTGGATACAAACCAGTTCAATCTTTTTCTGATCTAATGAAAGCGGTGAAACAAAATTCATCTAAATGGATTAATGAAAACAATTTGACTAAAAGAAAATTTGAATGGCAAGAAGGTTTAGACTGCCCCCAAAAAGTTAGACACTATTTGGGGGTATTTTTATGGAAAGAAAAGTCAAGTATGATTATGCATTTAAACATGAATGTGTAAAATTAGTTTTAGAAGAACATTATTCAAGTGAATATGTTGCTAAGTTAAAAGGTCTG
>CANNKP010000054.1 GCA_947505255.1 Flavobacteriales bacterium | reverse complement strand
TATAAAATGGATTGTTTTGCCACTAATGGCCTATATTTAGACTAAAAGAAAACAAATGAGTTACAAAAAAGCAAATGCATACCTGGGTTGGTTGGTTTTTCTAATCGCAACAGTTGTTTACTTCATTACAATTGAAGATACTGTTAGTTTATGGGATTGCGGAGAATATATCACTGCAGCATATAAATTAGAAGTTGGTCACCCTCCTGGTGCTCCTTTGTTTATGGTTATTGGAAGGCTGTTTACATTTTTCGCTGACACAGAAAATGTAGCCGTTTGGATCAATAGATTATCAGCTATTTCTAGTTCTTTGACAATTCTGTTTATGTTTTGGTCAATCACCATGTTGCTTAAGAAAATTGCACTACGTGATAAAAATGAACTTTCAAGCGCTGATACAATTGCAATTTTTGGAAGTGCATTAGTAGGCTCTTTGGCATATACTTTTTCTGATTCATTCTGGTTCTCAGCTGTCGAAGGTGAGGTTTATGCAATGGCATCCTTGTTTACCGCTGCTATTTTCTGGGCAATCTTGAAATGGGATGAAGAAATGGCTGAATTGCAAAATGGAACATTATCAAATGAATATGCTCCAAATCGTTGGATTTTATTGATTATGTTCTTGCTAGGTTTAGCAATTGGAGTCCATTTATTAGGAATTCTTGTTGTCCCAGCAATTAGTTTTGTCATGTATTTTCGTCATAAAAAAGTGGCTGATTTCAAAGGGATAATGCTTACTGGAATTCTATCAGTTTTCATTCTAGGTTTTATTCAGGAAGCAATAATTCCAGGATCAATTTCATTAGCTTCTGCTTTTGAAGTAGCTTTTGTGAACTCGTTTGGTTTGCCATTCTTTTCAGGAACGTTATTTTTCTTTGCGCTTTTGGTAATTGGTTGCGTTTGGCTAATCCGTTATGCAAGAAAGAAAGGAAATGCAATTATTTACAATGCTACAATGGGTTTAATTCTATTGTTAATCGGATATGGATCGTTTGCTGTAATCGTTATTCGTTCGAATGCAAATACACCTTTAGATGAAAATGACCCTGAAAATTTAGTGACACTTCACTCGTATTTGAAGCGGGAGCAATACGGTTCTGCTCCAATTCTTTTCGGTCCGATGTGGAATTCTAAAGAAAATGACCCATCACTTTATGATAGCCGTTCCCCGTTTTACTTACGTCGTTTCGTTGTAACTAAAGGAGATATTGTACTTAAAGCGTATAAATCCGAAATTGCGGCTAATAAGTTTGCAAAAGATAATGGTGGTTCTGTTGAAGAAAAATATTTCGAATCGAATGCTACTGAGAGATTGAATAGTGTTCCGACTTTTGCTCAAACCTCCTTCTTCCCCAGAATGTATTGGGGACAAGAGGCTGCGCGAATTGACGGATATACTAAATGGTCTGGTTATGACGCCAACGATGATGCTTTAACTGAAAAAGGGAAAGATGGAAAACGCCTTCCTACTTTTGGCGAAAACATGACTTATTTCATGCGCTATCAGGTTAATTGGATGTATTGGCGTTATTTCATGTGGAATTTTGCTGGTCGTCAAAATGATATTCAAGGTGACGGTGATAACATGCGTGGCAACTGGATCTCAGGTTTTGGAGCTATCGATAACGCCCGTTTAGGAAATCAAGGCGAAACAGCACCTTATTTCACATCTGAAAATCCTGCGAATAATAAATTCTTCTTCCTACCATTGATTCTTGGTTTAGTTGGGTTCTTCTTCCATTTTTATAGGGCACCAAAAGATGCATTTGTAGTATTCTTAGCCTTCCTTTTTACAGGTTTAGCTATTGTTGTTTACTTGAATCAAAAACCAATGGAACCGAGAGAGCGTGATTATGCATATGCTGGATCATTCTACTTCTTCGCACTTTGGATTGGTGTCGGTATTTACGCCTTGTATGATGCATTTATTCGCTTCAAGCAAAAAGATTTAATTAAAGCATTGGCCATTGGTGGTGGTGGTTTAGTACTTTTTGCTATTATCGATGGCGGAAGTGAGGTTTCCATGCCAAACACACTTTCATGGTTGTTTATTGCTGGAGTAGGAATAGGCTTATTAGCAGTGATGATGGGACTTAGAAAAGTACTAAAAAAGGATTCTCAAGGAGCTATAGTTGTTAGTTTATTAGGGTTGTTTGTCCCAATAATTATGGGTATGCAAGGGTTTGATGATCATGATAGAAGTTTAAAAACTTCAGCTGATGACTTAGCTCTGAATTACTTGAATTCTTGTGAGCAAAACGGAATCTTATTCACAAATGGAGATAATGATACTTTCCCACTTTGGTATATGCAAGAAGTTGAAGGAAAACGCACAGATGTTCGTGTGTGTAATCTTTCATTGATGCAAACTGACTGGTACACGGATCAAATGAAAATGAGAGCATATAAGTCTGATCCGCTTCCAATTAAGTTTAGAGAAGATCAAATATTGATGTATGCTGGTAATACTGACCAAGTTATTTTCTCAAATTTATTTGAAATGTTTTACTTGAATGCAAGTGAAGATGTTTTGAAAAAAGTAATTGATATGCGTGTTAAAAACAATGCGCAGCAAGTGGCTCAAGCAATAGATATGTTCCATACCCAAATTGGTCCATTTTTAGGAGGTGTTACAGCGACAGACCCATCTGTTACAGCTAGAATTGAAGTTTTGAAATTAGACTTATCAACGAATTCAGGTAAATCAATTTCGGCGAGCATTTACGCGAAATACCGTGCAGCATTTGAGATTCTTTCAGGAATGCAAAGTGGATTAATTACCTTGCCAGAAGGTCAGGCTCAAGCATTCCAAAACATGATGATGGAGTTTGAAAAACCTTGGGATTCAACTAATTTGAAAGATGCAATGGAATTTGTTCGAGATGACAAAAATTTAGTTGCATATAGTGAGCAAAGAATGGTTCGTGTTTTCCCAAGTTCAGGATTTATTCTTCCAGTAAATGTTGCAAATGCTGTGAAATCTGGCGTTATTCGTGCAGATCAAAAAGATGAGTGTTTCAAAGAATTGCGTTTCAAATTTCAAGCGCGTGGTTTAACACGTGAGCAAGTGATGATGATGGACATTCTCGCAAATAATGAATGGAAACGAGGAATTTATTTCTCAAGCCCTGGTGGTTCAGATGTTTCTATTGCTCTTTATGAAGGAAGATATGTGAAGCAAAACGGTATGTGCTTTGAATTAAGCCCATTGAAAGATGTAAATATGCGTTACTCAGATAAAATGTATAATAATATGATGAGTTTATATACGTTTGGAGCAATGAATAATGCGGATGTGTTAACGGATTATTACACACGACGTCATACATCTCAATATCGTTTGCACTTCGCGTCTTTAGCTGATGATTATTTGATGCGAGCTGACCAAGAAGAGCAAATGCGTGAAAACAAAAAGATGAACATTAAAATGCTTCGTCAAAATGGTGAAAACGCTAAAGCAAATGAATTCGAAGCAAGTTTAAAAGGTGTTGATGCAAAAATTGCTGGATACAAAAAGAAAGCTGCGAATTTATTGAACCGCTCTTTGGAAGTAATGCCAGCGAGTATCGTAATTGATTATGGAGAGCCAACAGCAAATGGTCGAGAAACATACACGAACGGTGGAATTTCTTTGAATTCTTTTTCTGATGGAATTTTACATGATTATGTGCGCATGTTATATAAAGCAGGTGACAAAAAAGCAGCTGAAGAATTAGGCGAAATTGTTGCAAAACAATTAGAATCAATCTTTACTTACTTCGAAAAGAGTGATGCTTATTTCGCTGGGAATCCTGAAAATTCAAGTGATTTGTATGCTGCATTAGATGCTTACTTTAAATTGCACGTATCGGCAATTGATCCTGAAATTGGAAATCCAAAAGGAGCTCTTGCGGCGCGCACACAAGCTAAAATTGATAAGTTGTATAAAAATGTTTTCCCAGCTATTTATAGTGGTTTATCTGAAAAAGCAAATGATAATGGTGAAAGTGTTCGCCGTGGATCAAAAGCTGGCAGGTATGCAAACATGTTATTCAATTTGCAAGATTATTTGGAAGCAATTGGAGTACATTACGGTTATCTTCAAGGTCAACAAGCACCGCCAGCTCCAGCTGGAACAGGTGAAATGAGTCTGGAGCAAATGATGGAGCAAATGCCAATAGCTGATTCTGTGAAAGAATAAAAAATAAAAATGAGATTTTTCAAAACCCCACGTTTTTTCAGATTGATATTTCCGAATAAAACGTGGGGTTTTTCGCGTCTTGAAAATACTGTTTACCTCACTTTTGATGATGGCCCGAATGCAGAAGTTACGCCTTGGGTATTAGATGTGTTAAAAGAAAAAGGAGTTTTAGCAACCTTTTTTTGTGTTGGAAACAATGTGAAAAGGAATCCTGAAATTTATCAGCGAATTATTGATGAAGGACATGCTGTTGGTAACCATACAATGAAACATGAACGAGGAACAAAAACGACTAATCAAGCTTACTTTCAATCTATTGAAGAAGCAGGACAACTTATAGATTCTAATTTATTTCGTCCGCCATACGGTAGAATGACCATTTCTCAAACCAGAGCACTGAAAAAGAAATATAAAATAATAATGTGGTCTTGGCTTTCGTATGATTTTGATAATAAAATACCCTTTGAGATTGTTATAAAAAACGCAGAAAAGCAAATTAAAGCAGGAGATATCCTTGTTCTGCATGATAATCCAAAGTCTTTCGACCGACTCAAATTTTTATTACCGTTTCTAATTGATTGTATCAACAAGAAAGGGTTAGCGTATAAAAAAATCATTGTTCAATAGAAATAATTCGCTAAAATTGTTTAAACGTAACAAAATGAAAACCCAACTTTTATTTCAGATTACATTTTTTGTATTCATTAACTTTATAGCATTTTCTCAAGATTTCTCTATCGTTGAAAAAAATGAATCAACGGGCGGTAATTTAATTCAATCCGTTTGGTTGGAGCCTACTTTTCAATCAAAAAATGACCCAACAGTTCAAAATAAAGTTGGAAAACACAAGCGATTAGAAGTTGGTTTTAAAATTCCAAACAATACAACTGTTCAAATCAATCGTTTTTTAAATGGTGGAAATGGAATAAATCCTTTTGATCCAACTCAAATTGATTTTAAAGTAATTTTAACGGATCCAACTGGTAATAAAATAACGCGTTTTGCATTTTATTATAAACCCTTTATTACAGATCTTGAAAATGATGTTTTTATAGAAGATACAACGGATTTTCCTTGGAGATTTCGATTTGCCCCGCCGGCAATTGGTAAATGGGAAATTGCGTTGGAATTGGTTGTTGGGAATTCAAAAATTAATCAAGAAGTATTATCGTTTGAATGTGTGGAATCTAATCAAAAAGGAACCTTACAAACAACCAAGTCAGGCGAAAATTCTGATCGTTGGTTAAAGTTCAGTGAGACCAATAAGCCGTTTTTTGCCATCTCAAACAACATTTCAAGTGGAGGATTTTATGGCTATGTCCCTTCTCAAAATCGACGTCAAATGGACGGAGTTCAACAACTCATTGATGCAAAAGGTAATTTCACGCGTTTTGAATTAAGTGCTCAAGGTCCTTTGCCAGATTGGCCGATTTACAACAATTATAAAAGTAAATTCGATGAGATGTATGCTTTCGATCAATTAGTCAATTTATGTGAGGATAATGACGTTTATTTTACGCTTTTCCGACACCACGTTGAAGTATTGGACGGAGGAAATCCTGGACAACCAAACTGGGATGGTGTAAGTTGGTATGAAAACCCATACAGACAAGCCTTTAATATTCAAAATGTGGAAGATTATTTTACCAAGGATGAAATAATTAAATGGCAAAATAATACATTAAGATACCTATTCTCTCGCTGGGGATATAGCCCAAATATGGCTTTTTATAGTTATTCAGAAGTTGATCGATGGTATTCGAAAATATTTGAAGACCAAGAACAGACAAAAGTCACGGGGAATAAAGCGGCAGATGGAGGTGTATTAAATGAAGAAGAGTCTATTGAAATACTTGCGAAATGGGTTGAAAATCAACAGCGCTTTATTCGAAACAATCTAAGTGATTCAATTTTATTTTGTCATACCTACGCAAGAACTTCCAAAAAAGAAAATTCAACCAAATTCAAAGGTTTATTTGCACTGAGCGATGCAATTGGCGTGCATAATTACGAGGAAGTTAAAAATGTGAATTTCAAAAAAAGATACGATCAACTAAATCAATGGTGGGATGTTTACCATAAACCTGTCATTATGGAGGAAATGGGAGTGAATAAAATTCCAATTTTGTGTTGCACTGGAATCGAATACCACAATAATATCTGGTCAACTGCATTTATGGGAGATTTTGGAACAGGAATGGATTGGTGGTGGGATAGAGGTGTTCACGATTTTGGTTATCAAGCAGAACTCCTGAATATTCAACATTTTTTTTTAACAGAGGATTTGAAATTAGGCAATTATTCACCGCAAAAATGGGACGATGTTTCATCTTTTAATATTCCTGATGCTGCAATAAGAAATCGGTTGATTGAAAACTTTGCGCTAAAAAGTTCAACTGATGAACGTGTCTTAGGTTGGGTTCACAATGCAACTTATTATTGGAGGAATTTAGCAAATGATGTTCCTTGTATTCAAGAATTAGTTATTTCGAATAAATTGAGTGAACCGTGCATCGTTGCAAGAAATATCAATTATAAAGCAAAAAATAAGAACGAAATAAATGGAGCACCATTATTTGAATACCATGACATTAGGAAAGAAAATCATTCAGATTTCAATAATAACCGTTACAAAGATCGATATACTGATAAAGGTGGGGCTCAAGAAATTAAAGCAGAAGGAGGTTTTTTAAATAACCCAACATTTACGGTGAGTTCTCTAAAGAAAAGCACTGGATTAAAGAAAAATTGGTATAAAATAGAATTCTATTATACACATGGATCTAATTTGGGTGTTGTTTCGGAATTCACTCAGATTTTATATACAGAAGTTGATGGAGATTTGAAACCTCATGTACCAAATCTAACGGATACTAATCCTGACTATGCTTATAAAATTACGTTTATTGGAAAACATAAAAAGAAGGCAGAAATCTTGAGGGTAAAATAAAAAATCTCGTGTTATTTTCGTTTGAAAATTGGCACTGTTGAACAAGGTTCGCCATACATAATACTCTTTGCAACCGGTTGCAGAAAATGAATCAATTCAACCATTGCATAGTCCGGACAAGAAACATCTGAACAACCTTTAATAATTATTTTTCCGTCTTTAAATTCGTCTAATTTTAATTGGTGAATAGCATTTTTAATGAGCTGCTTATCAAGATCCAGTTTAGATCCAACTAAATATTCTTTTGCAATGTCATTTATTTGAGAAGCAACTAGCATAAAGGCCCATGTTGGAACAATTGCATCTGCTGAACAGTGAATAAAAACAGCTTTATTTTTATAAACTGTCCAATCGTTTTCTTTTATCCAAAGTCTGAAATCTTTTTCTTTTAGTATTAATCCTTGCCATAATTGATCAGCAATGTCAATCCCAATGAGTTCGCTTTTTGGTTTAAAATCTGCTAAATCCATTGGAATTAAGCCACTATCCTGAACGCGATTTATAATTTCTTCCATACTGTAAATTTAAACATTCTGCAGTCAATTCAAATCATCAAATCAATCAAATCCTCAAATCAAATCTTTAAATCCTTCCAATCTTCAAATCAAATCAAATCCTCAAATCATTTTACATTGATACTAACATTTCAAGCATTATCTTTGATGAAAATATAGTAACATGAAAATTTTCACCTTTATTTCGTTGTTTTTTCTTTTCGTAGCATGTTCTAGTCAGACTAATAATCTAATTGGGAAGTGGAAATTAGAATCAATCGACTATTCGCCCTATTTCGCAGAAGTTTCTGAAGAAGTAAAAACGATGTTTCAAGAAAAAATGGAAACTCAAACAAAAAGAATGATGGGAAAAACTTTTTTTGAATTTAAGTTAGATAATTCAATGCTTTTGGAATCTCCTAATTTTGAAAATGTAATTGTTCCTTTTGATGGTAAATGGAAATTTAATAATGCCAAAGATTCAGTTATTTTTGATTTAGATGGTGAAGAACATTATAAAATTAAAACAATGACAGCTTCTAAATTGGTTTTAACTACTAACGAATCTCCAAAAAGAATTTTAAGCTTCTCAAAAGTCGATTTATAGAACATCTCTAACCTTCATCTCTAATCTCTATTTCAACTTCCAAACAAGACAACTTGTCAGCGAAAATCAATAGGCATGGCTTTTGACAATTTCGTCTCGTGAAACAACGAAATCATCCTTTTGGTTCTTCTTTTGAAGCTTTCTTTTATCCAATTTTGGTGCTGATTGCCATGTGGTTGATATATTGGGCGGAACACTTATTTAGATTTGAATTTCATAAGTTAGGAGTTTTACCAAGATCCATTGAAGGTTTAAAAGGGATTTTATTTATGCCCTTAATTCATTCAAAGGAAGAAATTCAGCATATTGTAAACAATTCAATTCCAACCTTTTTCCTTTTAGCTGCATTGATCTATTTCTACAGAGAAATCGCGTTGAAAGTGTTTCTTTATGGTTGGTTATTTACTGGTTTATTATTATGGATTTACGCTCAAAATAAAGGTTCGTACCATATTGGAATGAGTGGATTGATTTATATGCTTGTAGGGTTTTTATTTGTTTCTGGTGTTTTGAGAAAATTCCTACCATTACAAGCGATTTCACTTTTCATTGTTTTTCTTTATGGCAGCATGATTTGGGGAGTATTTCCTATGAAAGAACGTGTTTCTTGGGAAGGTCATTTGATGGGTTTAAGTGTAGGTGTTGTACTAGCATTTTTATTCAGGGAAAATGGCCCTCAACGACCAAAATTTCAATATGAAATTGAAAAGGAAATGGGAATAGAACCAATCGATTTTGAAGCTATTTGGGTTGAAAAAGTTCGCTTAGCTGAATTAGCAGAAGAAGAGGATAGATTAAGACAGGAGCAAGGTCATAATATTGTTTACCATTATATTCCAACTAATCCAGAAGATAAACTGAAGGATGAAAATGATCTATAACTGTTCCTGTGCCAAATGAAACTTCATCCCATGTTTTAGCGGGTAATTCAATGCAATAGTATTCACTTGTTCTCATAGAAAGCGTTTCATCAGTCAAATAAGAAGCAAATTCAGAAATACCATCATTGTGACCTATAATCATTAATTCTTTTCCGTGATTGAGTTCCCAGATTTTCTTTAAATAAGTTTCACGGTCACATAAATATAAATCTGTTGAAAATGTTGTTTTGCCAACATTGATTAAATGTTGAAGTATTGAATAGGTTTCTTTTGTTCGAACTGCCATTGAGCAAAATGTTAATTCTGGTTGGATTTCCTTATTTTGTATATATGAGCCCAATACATTAGCTTGAACAACGCCTTTTAGGAGTAATTTGCGATCAAAATCATTTCCTGAAAGTGAAACCGATGCAGTCTTGGCATGACGAATAAGATGTATTTTCATTTTTTGACAGTAAAAACCCAACCATTAAACAAAATTGTTCGTTCAAATATAATGAAAACAGATCATATTTTGATTGGGTTATAAAATGGGGGAGATGTTGTGTTAGATTTTGAGAAATAAAGGGTATATTGCATAGTAACTTCAAAATAAAGCGCTTAATTCAAATTATGGATGTCACGTCTGATATATTAAATGCATGTAAACGTGATGACCGTAAAGCAATACAGTTTCTATATGAACATTGCTTTAAAAAGCTTATGCCAATATGTTACCGTTATCATAACAATGAAGAAGATGCCCGATCCTCTCTGAATATTGGTTTTATGAAAATATTAAATGGTTTAGAAACTGTGGCTGAAGATGTGAATTTTAGTGCTTGGTCTAAACGAATAATGGTGAATACATTAATTGATGAATACCGAAAAAAGAAGAATTATTTAAGTCATATATCGGCAAAAGAAACAGAACGAGAATTGGATTTCCATGCTGAGTCTTCAGTAAATGAAGCTGAAAGTGATTTAGGATATGAAACACTGCTAAAACTAATCAATCAACTGCCAGAAATAAGTGGAAAAGTATTCAATCTATACATTATTGATGGCTTTAATCACAAGGAAATTGGCGATTTGTTAGGAATATCAGAAGGAACGTCAAAATGGCATTTGTCAACAGCAAGGAAAATATTGAGAGAAAAATTAGATAAAATTGAGAATCATAACCAAAGAATGGTAATATGAGTTGGACGGACGAGGAAATAGATACGTTATTTGGGGAAGCTGCAAATAAGCAGGTTTTTGAATATAAACCTGAATATTGGAATGATATTGAAAAGCAATTACCTATTCAAAAGAAACGTAAACGAGCATATTGGTGGTGGACTGCAAATGTATTTTTCTTAGGATTTCTAGGATTAATTGTATTTGACGCAAGTAAAAAAACGAATGGTGTTAATCAAGTTAATACTGCATCAACAACGAATCATAAATCAAGTAACCCTTCAATTGAAAAGGGCGTGAAAATGAATGTTAATTCTGCAATTCAAAATGCAAAAAACGAATTAAAGAAAAATGATCAATTGAAAGAAATAAATGCAAATTCTGACAAGAAAGATAATTTTGATTTGATAATAAATGATAAAAGACGACTTCCTGTCCAATTAAATCTGGAATCAGATGTTTTTACTTTTAGTAAAACTGGATTAAATGATAATTTAATTTCTAACCAAAATCAAAACCAAGATTTGAGTCTCATTCCTTCTGTGGCATTGGAACAAGAAAAGAATCCAAACGCTGAAGATCTTATTGAATTGGTAATTGTTAAACAACAGGACGCAGGTGGGAAACTTGGTTTAAATACAAAAGAATTGACTTTTGCGCAAATTCAAACGCAAATGGAACCTGTTTCATTTCAAAAATATAAAAATAATTTGATGAAAATGTATGTTGAAATATACAGTGGAGTAGGGCAGTCTTATATTAAGAATGAAACGAATGCCAATTCGGTTAATGCAACAATTGGCGCTGCAATTGGTCTTACCATTCCTTTAAAGCGATTCAATATTTCTGCAGGTCTGGGAATACAAGCGACTAAATTTGATCAATTGAACATAATAGAAAGAACTAAAGTATATGGTTTTGGATCACAAATTTTAGAAAATTCGTATGAATTCAGTTCAATATATTCTTTAACAATTCCACTCTCAGCAACATATTCGTTCGGTCGTCATTCATTGAATGCAGGTCTTAGAACGAATGTTAACGTAATGACACAATTAAAACATAGTCAAACTTTAGAGGGCGATTTTAAATCGTATAGCTCTGGTTTTTCAGACGTTAGATTTTTTAACCGATTTGGATTATTGCCATCTGTTGGGTACTCATTCTATGTAAATGAAAAAACACAAATTGGTGTTCAATTAAATCTTCAATTATTACAACAAATTCAGTCAGATCGTTTTATTGGAACTCCTTTAAATCTTCCAATAGACGGACAAATATATTTAAAGCGAACATTAGATTTTTAATATGAAAACGAAATTTACAACGGTATTTTTTCTAGCATTAATATTTCTTTTTTCTTCTTGTAAAAAAGAAGTTGTAGATGAACCATTAGCAGAAACAACTCCTGTTTTTAGAGCGGATGGTACTATTGGTGGAAATTCTTTCTCAATGATTGCTGGCAAGAATAATTTTTTCATGAATACAATGAGTTCAACTATTGATGGTGTAGATTTTTTCTTCGGTTCCTTAAGTGATGGAATAACTGAATTAGAAATGGGAATATATGATGGAAAAATTGATTTTACAGGTTCTTCACTTCCTCAAGATCTTCCTGAATATGGATCAGTTGCTATGAATCCTTCACAACCATTAGTTTTTTTATCCAAAGATTTATTTCCAAATAAAATGTTGATCGAAGAGATCATATGGTATGTGGATGATTTGTTTGTTGGTGTGAATTCTATTTCATTAAATAAACCAGGAAAATTTAATGTATGTGCCGTTGTAACATTTAATGATGGCTCATCAAGCATGCTGTGTAATGAAATGATTGTTGGATTTTCAAAAAATGCAATCGGCCAAGTTCGACATTTATTAACTCCTAATGGTAATTTGCAAACATGGATTGAAGAAGGTCAAGTTCCAGTGCAATCTGTAAAATGGTTTGTTGATGGGGTTTTTATTATAGATGCTATGAATTTGGAACGAAGTATTAATGAGGAGAATCACCTTGTCACTGCTGAAATAAATTTTTCAAATGGTGTTAAAAGAACGAAATCTGTTCTCATTGATGGTTCAAACAATGGTTATTTCATAGATGATTTTTCTTTTTTTGAAAATAATTCGAATACCATTCATTGGGATTTTAATACCTCGATTTCATTAAAAATAAATGGAAAGCAGTATCTTTCTAAAACAGCTCCGAACCAAAATTCTACTGTTCATGTGACAGATATTGTTTATTACGGAAAAAATGCGAATGGAAATGCTGTCTTTAAAATTTCAGCTGATGTACTGTGTAATTTGAAGGAAGTTGGCACAAATGTTATTCTCCCATTTAATTGCTCAACGGTATTCGGTATTGAAATTGATTGACATATTTAATACACATTACATGCTTTATCCTATTTTTGTAAAAAAAACTAATATGAACAAAATACTACTATTAGCTGCAGTCACTTTTACATTTTCATTCAATGCACAAATACAAATTACTCAAGCAGATTTTGCTACTGCAGGGGATACGGTAAGATTGAGCCAGGCTTCAGATAACGGATATGATTACTTATCAACTGGAGCTGCTTTTGTTTGGGATTTTTCAACTTTGACTCCCAATTCGCAAATTATTAAAGAGTTTTATGCAACTTCTAGCGCACCATTATTTATTCAATTTTTGTTGGGTACATTTGCGCCTACTAGATATAATTCAACCTATTATCTTGAATCTACTGCTCTTCCAATTGCACAAATCACTTCCTTTTTACCTATAACGATTGAAAATATTTATCAATTCACAAAAAGTTCTGTTGACTCGTTGACATCTGTTGGTTATTCAATGAATATAAGTGGAACAGAAATTCCATTTCAATCAGACACGATTGAAACACATTATGATTTACCTCTTCAATATGGTAATTCTCATGTGTCAAGAGGATATACGTTGATTGATTTTAATCCTGTTGCCGATGCAAAATGGAATCAACACAGAGAACGTACAACAACAGTAGATGGTTATGGTTCTATCACTACGCCATATGGTACTTTTAACGCAATAAGAGTAAAACATGATATTACAGAAGTAGATTCTATTTATTATACTTTCCCCTTCGTTGGTGCTATTTGGATTCCACTTCCAATTCCAACAAGCCACGAGTATGAGTGGTGGACAAATGGAGAAAAAGAACCAATTTTGAAAATTACTACCAATGAAGTTTTGGGAAATGAGCTTGTCACTGCTATCGAATATCGCGATATGAATCGTTTTTTAGATGCGGGTATTACCGATTTAACAACTGAATTCAAAGTTTTCCCAAATCCAGCAACAAACGAAGTTAATATTTCGGTAAAACAAGGAATGACAGGATTTAAAGTGTTTGATTCTAAAGGGATTGTCATTGAATCGAAAGTTCTTGATATGGTAAAGGAAACTCAAATTGATGTTGCTCATTATGCAGTTGGAGTATATCAAATTCAACTTATTTCTGGAACTAAAAGTTCAGTAAAAACTTTCGTTAAACGATAACCCATTTACTATTTGTATCTTTGCTCAAAGGCAAATCGGTCTATCGCTGTCCCGATTTATCGGGAGAGAGGAAAGTCCGGGCAGTACAGAGCGCCGTACTTCTTAACGGGAAGGCTTCAACTATGTTGGGGACAGAAAGTGCCACAGAAAGGAAAACTACCTCGATG
>CANNKP010000053.1 GCA_947505255.1 Flavobacteriales bacterium | reverse complement strand
TCAGATTTCAATGCTGGAATATGGAATGCTTTGAATGGGAGTTTGAAATATACCCTAAAAGGTCAGTTTGGTGTTTTTAGCCCAAACGACTCTTTATTTGCAACGGCATTGAAAAATTCTTGTTTTGTGTGGGATTTAAAAACTGGACAAAAAAAAGAAATAGCGAATTTATTTAACGACATTTCGAAATTAAAATTTAATGATGACGGAAGTCTATTAATTATAGATTTTGGAAAAGGTGACCCATCTCTATACAATTTAAAAACAAATGAATTAATTCTACCAAACACCTTGAACAATATTAATAGGTCGTTTGATTGGGAACAACATCCTTCTTCATCATTTATCAACGCAGATAACATTTACATATCATGTGTATCAGATAATAAAATAATCTTTTGGAGCGGATCCGATGCATCACCAATTTTTGAACGCATCCAACTCGAAAACAACAATTGGCTTGTGAAACTCCCCAACTCCCCATACTACATGTGCTCCAAGGATGCGAGTAAGATGCTGCATTATGTCACACCAAGTTTGAAAGTCATCGGCTTCGAACAGCTCGATCCCGTCTATAACCGCCCGGACATTGTGTTGGATAGCATTGGAAAGTATTTTGGTAATGAAGACCGAGGAATGATTGATGAATACCGCAAATCCTGGGAAAAGCGTATCGACCGCCTAGGCTTGGATAAGGAGAAACTAGGTAAAGGGGAGATCTCTGTTCCGAATGCAGAAATTGTTGGGGCTGATGAAATAGCCTATGAGAACAAAGAAGGTAAATTGGAAATCAATGTTTCTGCTAATGATCCAAAATATCCTTTGAGTAGGTTCAATGTTTATGTAAACGAAGTGCCGCTTTATGGATCTGCAGGAATTTCAATTGCTCATTTGAAAAAGCAGGTTTGGGATACCACGGTGAGCGTTCCCTTGAGCATGGGAGAAAATAAAATTCAAGTTTCGGTGATGAACGAACTTGGATTGGAGAATTTCAAGTATCCGACTTATGTCAATTTCACTCCTGTAAATAATGACATTGTAGCAAAAACATATTACATCGGCATCGGAGTTAATGAATTCAAGGAATCGAGTCATAACCTAAAGTATTGCGTCAAAGACGTTCAAGATTTGGCCATGGCATTCGCAGATGGGAACTCAAATGTGGATACTTTGCTTTTAACTAACAAGGAAGTCACTCGAGAGAATGTCCTCAAGTTGAAAGAATTTCTTTCCAAGACTAATGTTAACGACAAGGTCATTATCTCTTGTAGTTCCCACGGCTTGTTGGACGATAGTCTCAATTTTTACCTAGCCATGCATGATGTAAATTTTAAGAATCCGAAAGTCCGAGGTCTCAAATACGAAGAATTGGAAAGTTTACTCGACGGTATTCCTGCCCGACAAAAACTACTTTTACTTGATGCCTGCAACAGTGGAGAGAATGATAAAACGGAGCTATTGAAGAAAGAGTTGGAGCAAAAACAAGTAAAGATGAACACTGACGAAGTATTGGCAGCGCGCGGTGCTATTGTCAAACTAGAAGAAGAAAATAATAGTAATTTCAAGAAAATGAACGAGTTATTTGTGAATGTAAGAAATAACACGGGATCGGTTATTATCTCTGCAGCAGGTGGACAAGAAAGTGCTTTAGAAGCTATTAAGGTAGATGGTGAGACCATCGAAAACGGTGCTTTTACTTTCAGTGTTTTAGAATATTTAAACAGCAATAAAACAAATTCAGAAGCCTTGACAGTTAATAAGCTTAAACAATATACTGAAAAACGGGTAGAGGAGATTACCAATGGCAAACAAAAACCTATTTCAAGACAAGAAACTATGGAAGTGGATTGGGGGGTGAGGTAAAATAATTTAATTAAAATAAACATGAAAAAACTAACACTATTATTCATGCTATTTT
Source organism: Flavobacteriales bacterium (assembly GCA_947505255.1). GTDB lineage: Bacteria > Bacteroidota > Bacteroidia > Flavobacteriales_D > Crocinitomicaceae > M0103. The sequence goes on along the minus strand of CANNKP010000053.1, from coordinate 12,423 downwards.
GGTTTTTAAACACCCGTTTTTCGGAGTAAAATATGGTTAGTTTGAGATTGGTTTTGTCATTTCATATTTCCGTAAAAACAAAGATTATTATTTGTTTTATCTAAATATAACAGTGAATTGCATAATGTTTACCGAGATGAAGCGATTAATTTTATGAATTCAAGGTAGATTATTATTTCATTAAATATTGTGATAATTTGTTAAGGTTGTTATATTTAGTCCGAAAAAAGCAGATTAACAAATTTTTAATGATTAGAATCCTTAATATAGACCGTTAAGTGATAGTTTGATTCGAAAATATTTGAGTTGTGAGTATAAAAATAATTTTTAACTAATACCTTTAAAAATGAAAATTTTATATTATTTGTTCCTTGCATTTTATCTTACCTCTTGCAGCTCTGTTTACTTTACGGATTTGCAAACTTTAGGAGGTAAGGAATTATCTAATTTACCTAATGAACTCCGAGGGACATGGTATGACGCAAACACGGGTTATTCCTCAGAAAAACTAGGATTTAAAAAATTTGAAATAAACGATAATAATCAAATAATTGATTCTACCGTCAAAGAATTAGCAGTGTTTAATAATGATTTTAAATTATTTAAAAGTGGGGAATATTATATTGCAAATCAAAGGGTAGAAAAATTTTTTTGGGATGTTTCAATTTTCAAACCATTTGAAAATGGTGACATACATTTTTGGATGTTGGATGAATACAAAACATCCCTAAAGATGAATGAATTTTTAAAATTGGAATGGGCTGTTTTTGGCGAGGGTGTTGACAAAAAAGAAACATTCAGGACATTACATCCTGATTTATCGGACACTTCATATTTCGATAAGGCTCTGTTTTCTGGTCAATTAGATTTAATAAATCTTGAAAATTTGTTAGCGCAAACAGAACCAATTGTACTGAAAAAAGAAGGTGCTATTTTGACACCTCACGATGAAAGTTTTTTTTCCACAGATTATGTCCCTAAACAAAATGTTACCATTGTTACCGCTGCTAAAAATCAAAATGCAAATTCAAGGAGTGTCACTATAGGTAACGCGAATATAGAGAGCCCAGGAACTTACTATGCTCTTATTATAGGAAACGACAATTACAAAGATTCTACAATCAAAAAATTAACGGAAGCAGTTAATGATGCGAAAAAATTATCTGATTTATTGGTATCAAAATATTCTTTTAAAAGAGAGAATGTTACTTTATTAAAAGATGCTAGTTATGTTCAAACTATTGAAGCACTTGATAAATTAAGTAATAATATCACCCCAAACGACAACGTTCTTATTTTTTATGCAGGTCATGGATTTTGGGATGAAACTAAAAAATTGGGCTATTGGTTGCCAATAGACGCTTTTCGAACCAATACTGCATTTTGGCTTCCCAATAGTAGGATCGCTGATTATATTTCAAGTATCAATTCAAAACATACCTTGTTAATTTCAGATGCCTGCTTCAGTGGTAGTATTTTTAAAACTACTTCAAGGAGTGGGTTTAATGATGCAAGTAACGCTGTAAATATGTTATACGAAATGAAAAGTAGAAAAGCAATGACAAGTGGTAATTTGACAGAAGTTCCCGATAAAAGTGTTTTCTTGAAATTTTTAATAAAAAGATTAACCGAGAATGAAGACAAATATATTTCAACAGATGTTCTTTTCTCTAGCTTCAGACAAGCTGTATTAAATGACCCAAACGGTACAACACCCTTGTATCAAGTTATTAATGTTGAAGGCGACGAAGGAGGTGAATTCATTTTTATCCAAAAAGATGAATAACATTAAGAATTAAATATTGATTTAAGTAATAATATTTTCTGCTCTCATGACGCTATCCCAAAATTTCACTTCGAAAAAATAGTTAATTTGAAATAAAATGATTCTACCTTAATTGTCAGATTTTAGTGAATAATTAGGACCCTTCACTCAAACGTATCAACACCCTCTCACTTCCTGCTCATTTCTCCTAAATATCTAGCCATTGGTGTAACGATATAATAGTAACGCGAAAAAAAAAGCCATCTACAGCACTATGAAATCAAGGGCTTAGGAGAGGCTGATTGATATTGTATTGAGAAGTGTAAATTTGTTATAAAAAATAGAATTTGTTTATTCCTTGTTGATCAAGCACATTTTATTTACATTGAGTTTTCTTTTTTTTAATTTAGATCTCAATTATTATACTACTATTAAACACTATATTTATGAGAATTTATATTTTATTGACAGTATCTCTAATTGTTAACAATCTTAATTCTCAATTCCAAGATGGCAATGAGCAGGTCCAGAGGATACTAGGTGTTGCTAGGAATTCAAATAAGTATGAAAATCACAATGTGCCAATTACAAGAGGGGAGTCTCTTCCAGTTACATATTCATTTAGAAAATATACCCACTTTGTTGGTGATCAAGGTAGATATGGTACCTGCGTAGGATGGACAACAACTGTAAATCGTCAGTATAAAGTGGACCAAACATAAGTTAAAACAATATGCTGAAAAACGGGTAGAGGAGATAACTAACGGCAAACAAAAGCCTACTTCAAGACAAGAAACTATGGAAGTGGATTGGGGGGTGAGGTAAGATGCTTAAAAAAATATAGAAAAATGAAAAACACTTTATTATTTGTTTCAATTCTTTTTGTTAACTCAATTTATTGTCAATCAATTAATTATAAGATTGCTGCTAATTTTGAACAGCGCAACAAACTTGATAAAGCCCTTAAATGGTATCTAAAATCAGAAAAGTCACTAGATGCCAATCAAAAAACTCAGTTTATCGAAAAAGTTTATAATATATCTATTAATATAGATTCAGGTCTCTATGGCGGTCGAAGTGAATATTTGAACATAGCTTTGAAATACCATACAAAATATGCTAAATTGAAAAATTCTGAAATTTCAATAAATCAAGACCAAACATTAAAACTAAAAAAAGAGATAAAAGATGAATTAGTACAAATACTATCTTCAAAAAAAAGGAATAATGCATTTTATACTTTTTATAAAGAAAATAGTTTATCTGCTGAAGATGAATTGATTCTTGTTTTATATGATTTATCGAGAATTGCAAATAAATCAGATAATGAATGGATAATTTTTTATGAGGCTTATTACAAAATGTTTAAGGATGGATTGGGAGTTGATCTTTCACTTAAGTCCGAAATAATCTTTTACAATTGCATTGAGGATTTATTAGACCAATCATTTTTGGAAATTTCTCCAGGGATAACTCGAACTATTTCTGAACTGAAATATTTCAAGATGAGTTATGGTCTCAAATTAAAAAATCAGGTTTTGAATCTCTATAAAGAAGTTGAAGAGAACAGGAACGAAAATGATTTTGAATTTTTATACAAGTTATGGAACTTGGAAAAAGAAATCTATAAGGTAAATCCAGATCTTCTAGATAAGGAGACCCTTAAAATGACCTATTTAAAGACTATAGTGGCTAGCGTTCCTTCTTATTTCGGAAGTGGATTAAACGATTTTATATTGAATCAGAACTGTATCAAGGAAGATAATATTTGCTTTGACTCAGATCCCTTTTATTACAGCGGTATTGAAGAGTTGAAAGATAAGCCCCTTGTAATGAATAACCAATTGATACAACTTGTTTTTTTATATGCAGTAGAATATAAACTAAATGAGGAAAGAGCATGGAACACGATGAATCCCATTGAAAGCGCATTAAAAAGTGATACGGCTTTTCGTCTAATTAATTCGACTCAATTATTGAAAGAACATCTTTCAAAAAATTATAAACATTACTCAGATTATGCAGTAACCTGCCTTGAATACCCTGAATTTAACAAAACATTTTTGGCTGATTTGCTTTTTGAGTTAACTAAAGATAGGATTTCATCTTTTGTAATAAAAAAAGATTATACATCTGCGACAAGAGAATTCTTTGCATCAGTTAAAATATTTCCAAATAGAAATTGGAATGATCAGAAAAAATGGTTTTATGTTCATTTTGAGAGTCGATTGAAATTGAAGGAAACACCATTTATGGGAAAAGAGATTTTACTTGCTACTCACTTTTTTAGCTCTGACAAAGATTTTGTGACTCTAATCAAGCAATATAGAAAAACTGAAGTTGAAATCACCCTAAAAAAGAATAATATTAAACCAGATAGCTGGACTGGCAATACGAAAATTTGTGATTGTGGATCAATGTCTGAGGAATATATGAATGCGGCATTGGAATCAATGAAATTCTTCAGAAGGTATGCAGGTCTGCCGGATTCACTTTATTTCAGGGAAAAGGAAAACAACGATGCACAATGTGCAGCATTGATAATGCAGGCGATGAGTGATAGAAATAATGGAGAAAAAATATATTTAAACCATCATCCAAAAACAACTGATCTCTGTTATTCAACAGAGGGATTTTATGGTGCATCCCATGGCAATCTAATGTATGGAACAGCAATGTCTGGTGTAGCAAGTACATATATGGATGATTTTGGACAAGGAGCTACAGGACATAGAGCTTGGGTATTATCCCCAGATATAGTGAGTTATGGTTTTGGTTCGACAACAAATGCGAATTGTTTAGTTTGGGGAGAAAGTGAAACAAGAAATGACTTAAATAACTTTTATAAGCTTGTTCCTTTCTCTTGGCCTCCTGCCAGTTTTGTCTCAGATGAATTAATCGAAGAGGCCGATAAATGGACTTTTGCTCTTCAAGGAGCAGATTTTTCTGGAGCGTCAATTATTGTAATCTCCAATAAAAAAGAGATTCCTGTAAAAATAGCATATCATCAAGGTTTTTTGAATGGTGGATATGGTACATTTAGTTATATTAATTTTGATATTGGAATGGAGGAAATTACTGAAAAGACAGATTATAGTTCTTGGACTTTTTGGCGCAGTAAGGCAAAAAAAGGGCAAAAATATGAAATATCAATTGACAATGTAATCGACTTTTGGGGGATAAAGCGCGCATTCAAATATTCTATTGAGATTATATGAAACTGTTTTTTAGTTTATTTTTATAAATCCCAAAATATGTTCAGCAAATTTGCTTTTTCTGAAACTTTTTAAGGATTATGGTTTTCTTTTCAGTTTTGATTTAAGTTAAACCATCAATATAGAAGTAGATGGACGATATTTAAAATCAAAAAATTTAACTTCACAGAAAGATAGAATTGAACATTTCATATAATGTTGTATCTTCGAGCAAAATAATTCACAACTATTCATTAACCAACCTACTATGTATCAATTAATCAAGTTTACGTGTTTATTCTTATTATGTTTTTCCGGACAATTTAATTACCTGTTTAGCCAATCTAAACATGCACTTGTAATTGCAATTGGGGATTATCCTCAAATAGCAGCGAGAGAAAAAAATTGGAATGATTTAAGTTCTAAAAACGATTATGATATTGTTTTGGACATGCTTAAAAAACAAAAATTTGAGCCAAAAAACATTGCCTCATTAATTGATGAGAAAGCTACAGTTGAAAACATAAACAGCGCATTCGATCAATTATTTAATTTACTCATTGAAGGAGATATTGTTTACTTTCATTTTTCTGGGCATGGACAGCAAATTGCTGATGTTGATGGAAAAAAGTTTAAAAAATCGAAGTATTTAATTGTTGATGAAGCAGATGGTTGGGATGAAGCGTTAGTAACCTATAATGCACCATTAAGTTTTGAAGAGGGATATGAATACCAAGATCACTATGTTGATGATCAATTGAATTATCAATTAACACGAATTAGAAAAAAGATTGGTGCAACTGGTCAAGTAATAGTTGTCTTAGATGCATGTCATTCAGGAACAGGCACTAGAGGAGGCGAAGAGGAAATTGTAGTGAGAGGCACAAGTACTAAATGTGCACCATTAAATTACGAACCTACATCAGTTGAGAAAGATAAAAGTGAAGCTTTTGATGCTGATTTAGATTTTGGAAACTCACCAAATTTAGGGAAATTAACTGCCTTTTTCGGCTGCAAGGCTGAACAAGTTAATATGGAATATATAGATCCTCAAACCAAAAAACAATATGGTTCTTTGAGTTATTTTCTTGTGAAAGGAATGAATGAATTAGGCGATTCTAAATCAAGTTACTTAAATCTCTATTCAAAAATAAATGAAAAAATGATTATTAAATTTCAGGGACGACAAAATCCAGAAATTGAATCAGATGAAATGAACCAATTGATTTTCAGAGGGCAGATGGTTGTGCAGGAACCTTTTTTTAACGTGAAAAAATTAAATTTCGATGAATTAACTATTGATGGTGGATCATTAAATGGAATTTGTTTAGGAGATACCATTGGTATTTTTGAAAATTCGGCAGCATCTAAGAATGACGGTCAACCAAAATTTAAGGGCGTTGTAACTAACGTCTCAGCCTACAATGCAACTGCTAAATTGACCGTTTCTTATGGTAAATCTGAACCATCATTATTACAATTCCGTGTTTTTACGTTGTTTTCATCAGCAGATGGAATTGAGCTAAATGTGAAATGTAAAATAAAGAATAAAAAGATTCAAAAATCTGTTGAAGAAAATTTATCAAAAATAAAGAACATAAAATTGGTAACTGATTATAGTTATTCTTATGTGATTATTGATTCAATTTACAATGGTAAAAATTGTTTGCAAATTCTTGTTGGAAAAACAATGTTGCCGCTAAGAAATATGTCGCCAATTAGTATTGAAACTTCAAGTAATTATGATAGTTTAACGCTTCTTTTAAAGGAGGCAATGAAGGTAGATCTTTTTCGGAAGATGGAATTAAATGACCCCCTAATAAAATTCGAATACAAGATAATGTGTCTGGATAATGCTATATGTGATTCAACAAATAATAATTCAGGGAGCTTAAGTTATGTTGAATATTCAGGTTTTAAATTGATTATTACCAATACTGGAAATAAAGCCTTTTATTTCAATATTATTGACATCGAACCATCAAATAAATTTACATGGGCTAGTGAGGAAGGTAAATGGAGAAATAAACAGATATTCAAAGGAGAAAGTGATGAAATAAATTTTAATGTTGAGGGACCTTGCGGCATGGAGCAATTTAAATTAATTGCGACTTCTAAGCAAGTTGATTTTTCTCCTTTAGAGCGAATTGGTTCTAGCTTGGCAGTTAATTCAAGAGGTGGAGAAGGGAATCCATTATTAGATTATGTTTCTGAAACGGTTAATGGCACGCGAGGAGGTAATTCTTCACCTTCTCAATCTAGTGCAACAATTAAAACAATGACTTTTGAAATCAAGGAGCAGAAATAAATTTGTTATGAAAAAAAAAATAAATTAATTATGAAAAAAGTAGTTTTTACTTTGTTTTTACTGTTAAATACACTGAATGTATTTTCTCAAAGAAATATTAAAATAGAATATGATAAATTTACTGATTTAGTAGTTTTTAAGGAGGTTAAAGTCCAAAATGGGAAGCGTTTGGAAGTGATTTTCCCGAAAGTACCAAAAATTGCTAAAGGTGATATTGTTACTCTGAAAATAATCAATCTGAATACATTTCTTTATCGTGCTGATATTTTACAAAAAGGCACCTATACTGAAGTTACTGGATCAAGTAAATTACCTGGGTTTCTTGGGACCATTTTGGGAGGTCTTTCGCCAATTGGAGGAGTCTTGTCCAGTTTTGATGATATTAGTACAATGTTCAATTCCAGAGGAGAAAATGCACCTTCAGTAGAACAAACTATCGTATTAACTGAAGTTCAAAATAGATTGGAAAAGTTACAACTAGAAATTGAAAATTTCAATAATGCAATTTCGGAAATTGATCAAGCGATTATTATTTTATATAGTGAAAATCTACCTGTTGGTGAAGAAAAAATAAAATTAATAAGTAGACTAGAAGAGGTTAGTTCGAAAATATCCGAACCATTCAGTGGTCTCGATCAAAATCTCATAAGTATTCAAGATTTAATGCTAAAATCAAATTTTTCTAGCGAAGAAATTAACCAGCTTTTAACTGAATATTACTCAACAAATAATTCCATAACTGAAGCTATGAATTCTTCTTCTGGAATATTGCTGACAAAAGAAGGATTAAATTCATTGATAAGTGAATTAAAATCAGCTAGTTTTTCGTACGAGGAAAAATTTCAATTTGATGATTTATTGTTAGACGGTGCAAAATCGCTTTCACTTGAAGAGGGAGAAATTGGGTTGTCAGGTTTAAATTATGAAATTTTGTTTTTTGACTTAAAAGCAAAATCTGAAACACATACAAATATTTTTGATGACTCTAATCAAGGTAAACTAGTGAGATATTTTTATTCAGGTATATATACTACTCCAAAAGGTGAAATTGTAGATTCCCCATGTGCAGAATGTAAACCTTTAGTTAAAGCTGAAGGCCATCTGGTAAATAATGCTTATGTACCTCGTTATATTGAAGGTCTATATGAGGTTAATGATGATGATGAAATTATCCCATTCAATCTAAACAATGACGCAATTGGAACTTGGTATTTTTACAAAGAGAGTGGTGAGATAGATCATATAGATTATGCACCAGAATTTAATAAAACGAATTCAACACAATTGACTGAAGATCCTTTGAGTGAATTGGAAACTACCCCAAAAACAGAAATTCCAGATTTCTCCAAAACAATTGAAATCCCTGTTAAAGGAGCTGTTAGACCAAGTTGGTCGTCTGGTATATATTTTGTGAATTCATTTTCTCAAAGAAAAACTTATTTTTATGAGGCAAATAATTTTGGTGATTCAATTGTAATTCGGTCTAAAAAAGATAACTCACTACCTATATTTATCGGAACACAAGTAGCATTTAATTTTGCAAGTAATAAAAAGCTAATTCCAAGCGCTGTTATTGGAGCTTCTGTTGCTATTGTTGGTGATAAAAACATGAATTTCTTAGTTGGAGGTGGGCTCAAATTCAGAAGCTTCCAATTCCTGTCATTAACAGGTGGACTTTCATTTGTTCAAACTTCATCACTTGATAAAAGTTTCATAGTGAATAATACTTACACAATTGACACTGTTTATGACAAAGATGTTTCAGTGAAAAAATTTAAATTGGGTTATTATTTTGGAATAAATATAAATTTCTAAATTGAAAAAAGAGCTTATTGAAAAGCTTAATTCTAACCTCTAGTTCAACTTCATGGTTAAATAGCAATTTCTCTATAACAAATATAGTGTGTTCGTGATCAGAGGGTTTACAAGTTTAGTTATGAAGTTTGTTTTTATAGCTCAATCATAAATTATATGGAATTACATATAAATATGTAAGGTTTTAGGTGAGAAGTTTTAAAAATGGTTTTTTCCTTCGAAATCAGATTAAAGACAGAATCTGAGAAAATTTTTTTCGAAAACAGAGTAATAATAATTGATTCAAAGCCAATGAATCTCAGGAAGTTAAAATAAACTCATTTTAATCCCGCCATTTGTAATCAATAATTTTAATAATAATGAAAAATTGCCTAAAAGGATTTATCAAAGAACGGTTCATTGATAGACTAACTCCAGCTGTCAAATATTTGTTATTAATAAACTTAGGTGTTTCAGTATTTTTTTATCTATTTTTTCTAATTACCGGTATTGAATTACAATATTATTTCAGTATTTACCCAACCTATTCTGAACACTTCCACCTTTATCAATTGTTTACATTTCTATTTGTGCATTCGATAAATCCAACTCATATTGTTTATAATGTTCTTTATCTATTGTTGTTCGCACCTTTTTTTGAACGAAAATTTGGCTTACGGAAATTCATTGTTGGTTATTTTCTTTGTGCTTGGATTGGATTTATTTTCATCAATTACTCTTATTATAGAGACAAAGAAATCGTTGAGAAGAGAATTAGTGCAACTGGCATTAATCCTAAAACTATTCCATTGAATGAGATGCATAAAGTAGATCAGATCTATTTTTCTCAGTTGAATGAAAAAGAAAAAATCGCCGTTGAAGAATACAATGAAGTAACATCAAAAACACAAGGATCCTCAGGAGCTTTGTTCGGATTCGTTGTTTTCTACTTGTTTCTGAATAGTTTAAATTACAGGAAAATATTATTCGTTGCCTTAGGATTTCATTTACTGTACAGCAACCTTGAAGTATTTTTTCAACCCAGTAGTTTAAGTCATGGATCTTGTTTTGCTCATTTTGGTGGAATGCTGGGAGGATTTTTTTGTGTTTGTTACTATTGGTTCAATAAATTTATGGAAAAAGAGAAAAAACTAAGCTAATTCAAATCACCTCATTCTCCTCAAACCAACTTTCCAATGTTTTCCAATCGACTTGCTGTCCGAATTGAAGTTGAATGTTTGGAATCATAGGTGTTCCAGAAGAAACATCATCGATAAATAATGTGTTGTCTTTCACTGCTTGGTTCCATTCCCAACTTGGAGGCATTATTTTTAGTGAAGTTTGTTCAGTAATGGGCAGTAAATTTCTCTCAGGACGCTGTAAATAGTCGATAGCTTCTTGCAATGAACCATCGTTTAAATCGGCACGGTAAGTATTCAGAATAAACTGATGGCCTGCATCTTGTAAACGTCGAATCACCTTTAATGCATGTGGATTGTCAGCCCCGATTTGAGGATATGCATGTTCAACGACAGTTCCGTCAAAGTCTAGATAGATGATCATAATTTTTTTAATTTTCGATTATCGTTACCAATTCACGATTCAAGGAGATTTTATACACTTCATTGCGCGCCCCTTCAATTGTATAATATCCGGCAATAGAATCACCTGCAGTTTGTCTGAATTTAGATCGAATGCGCGTTAATACTTGGTTGATATTACCATCTGTAGGTTGCAGCATTAAATCCACTGCATCTTCGATTAGTGATGGAGTAGAGGCACGGCTAAAACGTTTGTAGAGTTCTAATATTTCTGCTTTGTGATCCATTAAGTCAACAATTCTGACTCCTTCTAGATGATTTAAGAAAAACAGGAAAAGGGTTTTTTCTTTTGGATTCAAGCGGACTTCCAAATCTCCTAAATCGACCAAGAAAATACGTTTCATATATCCACGTATTTCTAGTCGACTAGGGCGATTTAAAACGGAAGAACGTTCTCTGAATAGAATATTGCTGCGAATTCCATCCATTGTTTCCAGGATTTGATTTAATGCTGTTCGGTTGACGTCGCGTTTTTGAATATAATCCAAACAATCTCCACAAATATCAGCCGTTCGCATTTTTAGAACAATTTGTGATTTATGCTCACAAAAATCCATCATACAACCCTTTGGCTGAGCATGCAGTTGTTGACTTAATTCGTAACGATTACGATACATCATGATGCGCAGAGTCCAAACAACAACCTCGTAAGCAATGGGGAAACGGGAATCAATTTCAGAGCCGAAGAAACTTGACCAATTCGACGTTTGAATGAACACATTCCGCATCTTTTGATCAACTGATCCAAACCAATTTTTATCGTTTGAGACATCGGTCAGTAAAAACACTAAATCATTTTCAGGGACAGTGTACTTCCGTCGGTACTTTTCGCAAATTAAAAATAAGTCTTCCCACGTTAATTGAGGCTCTTTAAATGGAAATGTTTTTTCTGAATAATTTCGTTCACTTGGACTTTCCTCATACAAAGAATAGCTGTTAATATCTTTTTCTTGTCTAAAATCCACTTTTTGAACCTCCTTGAATTGCTCTTCTGATATCCAGTCTTGCTCGTACAAAAAATTATCCCATTCAAAATCTTCCGATTCATTAAAATTGATCGGTCCTTGAAATTTGTTCAATAAATTCCAAACATTGGTATAAGTCTCCAGGCTTAGTTCCGATGAGCGAATAAGATGTACGTTCATTATAAAAGAGGTTTTTTAGTAGTTAGGATTTTCTTCGATCCTTTTTATCAAAGATATCAAAAATATTGTTTTTCGTCTTGCCTTCCGCTTTCGAATTTTCATAGAAACGAATGGAATCAGATACATCATCCATCATTCCTGAATAGTCCGATTTACTGAAGGAAATTACGTTTTCTCTCCGGATATTAAGCATCTGCGACGTGTGAATGGCATCTAAATCTGCACCTAGAAAGCTAAATGTCCATTTTTCAGTTTCGTCTAATTCTTTGATCATGCGCGCAATTTCATGATACGTATAAAAACGCGAAGCATTTTCTTCACCATCTGTAATAATTACCATGACCACAGATGCTTCATCGTTCGACAAGGCTGGTCCAAAATCCGATTTGATTTGATAAATGGACTTACCGATAGCATCGAGCAATGCCGTTGATCCATTCGGAAGAAAAGTTTTAGGATTCATTGGGACTAATTGCTCTACTTTACCATTCGAAATGATGTCTCTTACGTTTTCATTGAAAAAAGTTAACGAAACCGTGTAATCTTGGTCTGGATACGTTTGCTTTAATTCTTGCAAGGTTTTTACTTGCACGTTAAATCCTTCGACTGCTTGATG
>CANNKP010000052.1 GCA_947505255.1 Flavobacteriales bacterium | reverse complement strand
TTGTTGATTTGACTACTTGCTATAACCGCTTTTGCATAAAGCACTGCATTCGTCCAATTTTCAATTAAGAAATTACACCGCATTAAACCCAATTTTGCATTGAATAGAGTCGCTGGTTTTGAACTTATTTTTTCCAATCTATCATAATATGGAATCGCTTCTTCATGTTTGCCTTCATTATATAAATACTGAGAAACTCTTGATGCTGAAAATTCTGTATACGAATCATTTGGGCCTTCAAGAACAATTCTATATTGGTCAATTGCTTTTGCTTTGTCGCCTGTTTCATAATATGAATTAGCTAGAAAATACTCCGCCTCAGAAAGGTATTGACCTGTAGGAAATTTCTCAATGTATTTTACAAACTGGGGAATAGCTGTTAAATAAGAACTGTCTTTGTATGCTTCAAAAGCTGGACTAAAAAAGAGTCCTTCTTGTTCATCAACCGAAATGTTAGCACATGCATATTCACTTGCTATTTCGCTTGCTTTTTCTGGTTGTTTTAATGCTGCATAAACATCAACTAGTCCGCGTACACATTTTGCACAAATCTCTCTGTCTGATCCAAATTCTGTTAAAATTTGTTTGTAATCCAATTCAGACTTAGCATATTCCCATTTTTTATAATAAATATCTGCAATCTCAACCTTTGAATTAACCAACAAAGTTGAACTTGGATAATCTGTTACAATTTGATTAAAATAACGCATTGATTTGTCATAGTCAGATTTTGCCTTGTAACTCATCGCAACATCATAAACTGAAGCAATGGTATATTTAGAATTTTTATAATTATTAATAATATCTAATAAATGGGTGATTTTTGCGTCAACATTATCTGAAAAACCATAGGATTTTGCCATGTAATAAAGTGCCTGATCTTCAAAACCTGATTTCAGTTTCAATACTTCTTGATAATACTTTATCGCATTTTCATTTTGAGAAGACATGTAATAGCCATCAGCAGTGCGCATATTTGCATCAGCCAACTTGTTTTTATCTTTCACATTTGACTGACAGTAAATTCTAAATGCTTCAATAGATTGTGGTACATCTTGTTTTTTCAAGTAAGCATACCCAATATTATAATATGCATCTGCTTTTAAATCTGGAGCAAGGGTTGCTGGCAGCGCTAAAAAATCCTTATATCCTTTAATGGATAAATCCATATGGTTTAGGCGATAGTTAGCATCCGCTGTCCAAAACTTTGCTCTACCTGTAATTACAGCATCAACAGGATACTTTTCAACTAATTCAAATGATTTTATAGCCTTTTGGAAATCAGATTTTTGAAACATTTCAACTCCTTGATTGAATGCTACTAATTGATATGCCATTTTCAATTTTGCATCTTTATTCGGCAACTTATCCAAAGAAGCTAATGCTTTTGCGTAGTTATTCGTTGATGTATAAACGTTTACTAAATATTGATTCACATCATTTACCCGCTTTGAATTTGGAAAACGATTCAAGTATTCCTCTAATGCAATTACTGCCTCGTCGTATGGGTTTAAATCAAGTTTGTAAGATAATACGGAATAATTATATAGCGCGTCTTCTTCTATTTTTACATCTTCATGAATATCCGCTGCTTCATCAAAAGCGGAGCGAGCAGAAACTAAGTTGTTGAGTTTTAAATAAGATTCTCCAATATGATAAAATGCCACTTGACCAAGACTATCTTTTTCTCGAGCAACCTTGTCAAACAGTTTTATTGCTTTTTCATAAATTTTGCTTTTAAAATAGGCAAAACCCAATTGATAATCGTCTTCTCTTGTTGTATTTGATTTAGCGTTATACTTTTCTAAATAGTCAACTGCTTCATCGAATTTATTGGTTCTGTAATATGAGTCCCCAATAATATGATTCAAGTCGTTTTGATTCACAACAGTTCCTGAATCCATTATGCTCGGCGCATATTTAGTCACCTCTTCATATTTTCCTTGTAAATAATAAATCTGGGCGATATAATATGGCACAACGCTTGCAAATTGCGGGTCTGATTGAAGTTTTAAAAATCCATCTAGTGCTGTTTGATAAGATTTATCCGTGTATGCAATATGGGAATAGTAATATAGTGCTGGAGCAGCGTATTGAGAAGCGCCTTCTTTTACTTCATGAAATGCACTTCTTGCAGCGATAAAATTCTTTTCTTGAAAATTTGAATACCCAACTTTAAAATAAAATTCCTCTTTATTATCCTCTTCAACATCTTGGATTTTCAATTGATTGAACCAAACCAATGCTTCTTTAAAATCCTTCTTTTGATAAAAATATTTTCCCAGACGATAATGAATTTCATTTTTAAAAATGCTTTCTGGATAATTTCGATTAAAATCTTCTAATAATGGAATAGCATCATTATTAAACAACTCCAATGCTGACAAACCCTCATAATAAAGGGCTTTTATATACATTGGGTCATTTGATTTTTTAAAAACCGTAATAAAATTTCTGAATTCAATCCGAGCGGCAGCATATTGCTCTTTGGCAAACAACTCCTCTCCACGGTAATAATTTTCGTATTCACTGTTATACTTCTCAGAAGTTTGAGAAAAGGAGAAATAATGTAGGCACACTAATATGGCGACCAAGAACTTATTCATAACGCGTTGCTTTTAATCGAGTAAAATTAAGGGACATAGCGTCCCTTTGGGAGAGGGCTTATAAAAGTTTTAAACGTGAATCTGTTAAGATTATTATAAGCAACTATCAAAGTACTGTGTATGAATTATCGACCTTTACACTAAATTATTTTATCTCGTGGGAAAAATCATACAAATAAAAAACGCAAATATCTATCAACAACAGGTGCTTGTCTTAGAAAACGTTCAGTTTGAACTTGATAATAATGAGTTTGTTTACCTGATTGGAAAAACAGGAAGCGGTAAAAGTAGCTTGTTAAAAACAATTTACGGTGAGTTATTATTGACAGAAGGCGAAGGAAAAATAGCTGGTTTTGATTTGAAAGGATTAAAAAAAAGAGATGTTCCGATGCTTCGCAGAAAAATTGGAATTGTTTTTCAAGATTTCCAGTTACTGATGGACCGCACGGTTTTGCAAAATTTATTATTTGTATTGGGCGCTACAGGCTGGAAGGACAAGCAATTAATGGAAAAACGGGGAAAAGAAGTATTACAACTTGTTGGAATTGAACAAAAAATTAATTCAATGCCACACACTTTATCTGGTGGAGAACAGCAAAGAGTTTCTATTGCGCGGGCATTATTAAATCGTCCAGCGTTAATTTTGGCAGACGAACCAACAGGAAATTTAGATCCAGAAACATCTGAAGAAATAATGCGCTTGTTATTAGCTATTGCTCAAGAAGAAAAAACAGCGGTTCTGATGGCCACGCATGATATGACAATGGTAGAGAAGTTTCCAGGACGCGTTGCGAGAGTTGAAAACAAACAAATTAAGGAAGTGAATACCATGGATAGATTTAATCCATTTACAACGTTTGAGGCGAAATAAATGGTTATCTAGCAATCACCAACTTAACAATTTCTTGAATACTATCACTTGCAATATTCAAAAAATAAACACCATTTGACAGATTAGAAACATCAATTTTGTTTTCATTTAGCTTCATTGAATACACTTTTCCTTGTAAATCAGTAATTGAACAGTTAAACTGAGTTAAACCTTCAATTGCAATTTCATTCCCGATCACAGGGTTTGGGTAAACTAAGAGCGGCATTTCTTCGTTATTTGAACTGTTTGCCAATCCACAATTAATCACCGTTCCGGCAGTTTGAGTGAGTGCACCATTTTGAACATACCAATATTCCCAAACACCTCCCGTTCCGGCAGTCCAATCGTTTAAATCAAATGTTTGTGTTCCAAATGGTGTTCCTTTCGCATGGTATACTTTCAATGCTTGACCTCCTCTATTCCACGTTAAAGGTGTAGATGCAACACACGTTTCTGGCGTTAAATCGGATAATTCGCAGTTTGGTTGGATGAAATAAACATCTTCATCGTATGTTGGATAATCACCATATATTTTACACAATCCCAAAGTGTCAATACAAACAGCTGTATATTCATCACAAGCAATTCCTTTTCCGACTGCTTGATAATCTTGTAAAATTCTACTCAAAAATGTAACATGTCTTCCTTTTCTATCAGGACTATCATAATGTGTATCTGTAATAACATTGGATAAATGTTGATTTACAAGAAACGGTTCATCGCTTACTGTCACCAAAGAATTGTAAGGATTTGTTAATGCTTGAGCGCTTGTAACAGTTCCATTTTGGGCAGAAAAATAATATTTCCCCATGATGGCCATTCCAGCACTTGTTCCACCAACAACGGTATTTCTTTCTGCTATTGCCTTGTTCACCAAACTATCAACTGGCGTATTTCTCCAATACGAAATATATGTCCACTGATCTCCGCCTGCGAACCAAATTGCTTCGGCTTGATTTATTTTTTGTTGAAGATAGGCCTCTTGAGAAGCATTTGCATTGTTACACACGATTGTTTCAACGGAATTTATTCCTACTCCTAATTGATTCAACATGTAGTCATTGTAACCGTTAGATCCAGTTGCTCTCAAAACCAAAACATCTCCGCCATCAGCTTGTTGTAAAAACCATTTCATGGCTTCGTCGTGTTCAGTTGCGCCCCCCATTAAACAAACACCGCCTTTTGGAGATGTTACAACATCTGAAACATTTCCTAAAAAATAAGACGTGTAGTTTTGCCCAAATGAAACGGTAGTGATAAAAAAAGATAGTAGTGTAAACGTTCTCATGATTGAATCTTAGGCATTCGGTTTTTTGATTTTCACTTCAAATAATTTCATCCAATTTTTGCCTGTCATATAAAGTTTCTTGCTTTTTGGGTCAAATGCAATTCCGTTTAAAACATCACCATTACCCTTTCCTTCATTGACCAATTTTGTTCCGTCTAATTCTGCAAGTACTTTTCCATTTAAAGGATCAATGATTGCAACTTTATTGGTCATCCAAACATTTGCATATATCAATCCGTCAATATATTCTAGCTCATTTAGATTTGTAACCGCTCCTTGATGCGTATATACTTCAATCGTTCGCTCTATTTCAAATGTTTGAGGATTTCTGAAAGTAATTCTCTCAGAACCATTAGACATGATTAATGAAGTTCCGTCGTTACACAAGCCCCAACCTTCACCAATATATGGCATATCTTTTTCAATTTGCAACGTTGATTTGTTGTAGACAAAACATTTTTGTTCTTGCCATGTCAATTGGTATAATTTATCTCCTAAAATAGAAATTCCCTCTCCAAAATAAGTTCCATCAAGACCCATTTTTTTGATTGTTTCTCCAGTCTTCAAATTAACTTGAGCTACCATACTTTCGCCTTTTTGGCCAGTACCTTCATATAAAATACCATCATTAAATTCCAACCCCTGGGTAAAACTTGTGGTACTATGAGGAAAAGATGAGCCTATTTCTGCAATCCAAATTTCAGGAACAACATCAGATAAAACACGTACCATTCTATTGTCTGCGAATGAAGAGCCATCTTTCATTGTGGATAAAAGTTGGACTTCTCGCGCGCCCAAACCATAATATCCTGCTTTAAACGGAATTACTATTTTCCCCTTTGGATTGTTCCAGGTTTTAAATATACTGTCGTTATAAATTAATTCTAGTTTAGTAATATCATCTTGAATGATGTTGATTTCTAATTGAATTGTTTCGTCCCACTTCGTAGCCAAATTATCGTTAAAAGCAAAAACTGCAGGAAGTTCATCCTCTTCAACTGTTGGTGTGCTTTGTAATATTGGAACAACAACTAATGCTCCTAAAACAATAAAAATTAACCCTATAATTAAATACTTTTTCATATTCGTTTTCTAACTTAGTTGTCTTTCTATTTCTTTTGTATCAATAGATGAATGCGTTTCAGTATAGATTACTTCATTGTTTTTTACAACAATTACTTGTGGCGATTGATGCATCACTTTACTAATTTCCTCTAATTTATTAGAAATCTGACGGAACTCCAATAAGTCAATAAAATACAAATCACAGATCTCACTTAACGATTCAGCATTTTGTTCAAATCTACTTAGTGCCATTGAAGAGATACTGCATCTTGTACTGTGTTTAAAAAACAGTACAGGCTTATCATTGGATTGTTCAAAAGCAGAAATTAATTGCTCTTCAGATGTTAATTGCACCCAAGGAAACACCTTTTTAGGTCGTGATGAAAATAATCCCATATTTAAATTCCTGCTGTAAATTGTTTTAAAAAACGAACATCGTTCTCAGAATACAAACGCAAATCGTTGACTTTATATTTCAATTGTGTAATCCGCTCTATTCCCATTCCAAAAGCAAAGCCTGAATATTCTTTTGAATCAATGCCGCAAGCTTCTAACACATTTGGATCAACCATACCACAACCAAGAATTTCTAACCAGCCAGAATATTTACAGACATTACACCCTTTCGAATTACAAATTGTGCATGAAACATCAACTTCCGCGCTTGGTTCTGTAAAAGGAAAATACGATGGTCGTAAACGAATTTGTGCTTTTTCACCAAACATTTCTTTGGCGAAATATAAGAGCGTTTGTTTTAGGTCGGCAAAGGATACATTTTTGTCAATATACAACCCTTCTACTTGATGAAAAAAGCAATGTGCTCGAGCAGATATTGCTTCATTTCTATAAACTCTTCCTGGCGAAATTGTTCGAATTGGCGGTTTTGAGTTTTCCATTACGCGCACTTGCACAGAACTTGTATGTGTGCGCAGTGCCATTTCAATATCTCCTTTTTCTATAAAGAACGTATCTTGCATATCTCTTGCTGGATGTTCCGGTGGGAAATTTAGAGCAGAAAAGTTATGCCAATCATCTTCGATTTCTGGTCCTTCAGAAACAGCATACCCAATTCGATTAAAAATATCTATAATTTCACTTCTTACTAACGAAAGAGGATGTCGTGAGCCAATTTCATGATCTTCTCCAGGTCTTGACGTGTCAATTTTAGCAGAATCTGTTGAAGTGTTTTCTAATTTTTCTTTGAAAAGAGCTAATTTTTCTTCTGCCAAGGCACGAAGGTTATTTAGCAATTGCCCAACGACGCGTTTGTCCTCATTCGGAACAGATTTGAGTTCACCAAACAAATTTTTCACACGTCCTTTTGAACCTAAAAAATAAATTCTAAAATCTTCCAAGCTCTTTAAGTCTTGGATATTAAAGGCTTCTATCTCTGCTATACTTTTGTCTATTTCTGCTTTCATTCAGGTAATCGTTGCGCTTATCTATTTTGACTTTATTTTTTATCGCAGTGTAACTTTTTCTACTCTATTTTTGTTTAAGGAATAAAATAACACTACTATCGTACACGAAGGTAAGAAATTAAGAAGAACTTTGTTGTCGGATTAATTTAAAAAAAGTTTATCTTTGGTGGTTAAGATTTGTAAAAAAGATGAATAAATTGATGAAAACTGTATTAACTGCTTGTTCTTTTCTA
The DNA here is from genome assembly GCA_947505255.1 of Flavobacteriales bacterium. GTDB lineage: Bacteria > Bacteroidota > Bacteroidia > Flavobacteriales_D > Crocinitomicaceae > M0103. The sequence continues at coordinate 6,917 of CANNKP010000052.1, read as the reverse complement.
CTGCTAATAAGCCTTTTTTCGGCATGTAAAAACAACGATGCTTCAGTTGTTAAAATTTTTGTGAGATCGGCTAGCAACCAACTATTAGATGGTGCTCAGGTTGTAATTGTGGGTGATGTAAATTCTAATCCTCCAACTATGGCCTATGTTGACACCGTTTTTACGAATTCTTCTGGATTTGCGCTTTTTAATATGGATTCTTTCTTTTCCCAAGCTGGAGAAAGTAATTCAACAGGATATTTTGATGTAATTGTTAAGAAAAATGGTGCTCAAGGTTTTGAATATACACGAGCTCGTGCACACATAACGACAGTAGAAACTGTCTATTTAAACTAAAAAATCATACTATGAATACTTCAGTTAAAAGAACTCTTTTATTTGCTTTTGTCGCAGTTTTAGGAGTAGCGTTATCTTCTGGATGTCGCAAGAAAGCAGACACTATCGCAATAATTTATGTGCGTGACGTTGCAAATCAATTGGTTTCTGGCGCCCAGGTTGTATTGTATGGTCAATCAACAACAAATCAACCTGCAAATGTTGTTTTGTATGATACGACAACGAGTAACACTTCAGGAGTAGCAAAATTTAACTTTAACGATGTTTATCAATTAGGTCAAGCTGGTGTTGCGGTTTTGAATATTGAAGCAAGTTTTGCTGGCGCAGCTGGTCAAGGAATAATAAAAATTGAGCAAGAAGTAACTTCAACTGAAACAGTTTTTATCCAATAAAATATTTTTACAAAAACCAAAAACCGCCCCTCGACCCTTCGATAAACTCAGGGACCTAGGGGCGGTTTTTTTATTATCGTTTTTTACGAAAACTGAATATCGCCATCATCAATTAAGGCATCTCCTTTCATTTTTAAAAACAATTGCACCAAGGCTACAACATCTTTTTCGCAATATACTTTGATTCGCTCTAGATCGTTTTCTTCATAATAGACTCTCGCAACATCTGCTCCAGAGATATCGTCTTTAGGTGTTGGGATTTTAAACACATGGCATAGAAGTGCCAGGGAAGTATATGCTTTGTAATCTCCAAACTTCCATAATTCCATCGTGTCTAAATGACTTATTTCCCATGGCTTTTTTCCTGCAATATCCAATACTGCCGGAAGTTTAATTCCATTGATCAGCATTCGACGACAGATATAGGGGAAATCAAACTCTTTCGCATTGTGACCGCACAAAATGTGATACGGAGTATTGTAGTGTTCGTCCAATAATTTTTTAAATTGGTTCAACAAAGTTTCTTCATCGTCGTGGTAAAACGATTTCATTCTTAATTGCTTACCCGTTGTTGTTTCTCTAACAAAACCAACTGAAATGCATACGATTTTTCCGAATTCTGATAAAATACTTGCCTTTTCATTATACAATTGTTCAAAGGATTTATCATCATTTTGCTGAAACCTTGTTTTCAATTCAAACAGGTGTTTCGCGTCTTCCTCTAAATCAGGGAATTGATACGTTTGTGGGACAGTTTCAATGTCTAGGAATAAAACTTTTTCTAAGGATACTTTTTCTAACATAAATAGCGTTTGTCTTTTGAAGATACGGAAAAAATTGCAGAATCCACATAAAAAAGGCAATTTTGCTAATACAAATAATAAAATGTCAGAAACGCTCTCTCGGCTCACCGGTAACAAAAGTGAAATCTACCAAAGTCTTCTTCCTCAAATAGAAGCTTTAATTGGAGATGAACAGGATGCTATTGCTAATATGGCAAACATCAGCGCTGCACTAAAAGAAGCATTCAATTTCTTTTGGGTTGGATTTTATATCGTTAAAAATGATGAACTTGTCCTAGGGCCATTTCAAGGACCTATTGCATGCACCCGAATTCAAAAAGGAAAAGGTGTTTGTGGTGCCGCTTGGTTGAAAACTGAAGCTATTATTGTTGCGGACGTAGATGCTTTTCCTGGGCACATTGCTTGTTCATCCATCTCAAAAAGTGAAATTGTAGTGCCTTTAATAAAAAACAACGTAGTTGTTGGAGTTTTAGACGTGGACAGTGAATATTTAAACCATTTCGATCACACAGATCTTGAACACCTCACAAAATTATGTCAATGGTTTTCAGAAAAATTATAATATTATACATCCCGCTCATCTTACTTTCTTGTGCTCAAGTAGGTAAATTGACTGGTGGAATAAAAGATGAAATTGCACCTCAACCGGTTGAAGGAAAAACACTTCCTCCCAACGAAACAATTGGATTCACTGCAAACCATGTGGAAATAACTTTTAACGAGTTTATACAACTAAATAATCCCATTCAAACACTCTTTTTTGTTCCAAATCATGCCACGCCGATTGCTACTATCAAAAATAAAACGCTTTCTATAAAATGGCAAGAACAACTTCACGACAGCACAACATATGTGATATATATGAATGGCGCGATTAAAGATGTTACTGAAAACAATGATTCTTTAATGACATATGTATTTTCAACGGGAACGATAATTGACTCATTAAGCTACTCTGTGCTTGTTGCAGATGCCTTTAATAACAAATTTGTTAAAGGAGCAACGGTTGGACTCTTCTCTCTTGACGATTCTATAAAGCCTTATTACTTCGCAAAATCAGATGCTGCAGGATTGGCAACGTTTTCTTATTTAAAAGAAGGCACCTATAAATTGGCTGCGTTTATTGACGCAAATTTGGATATGCAAATTCAAGCGAGTGAATCTGTTGCTTTCCGTTCTGATCCAATGGAACTTTCTGCTTCTCAAATTGATACCGTACCGTTATTACTCTCTACTCCTCTTGGAGTAAAAAAGACTCACCGTTTTAGTTATAATGCACCTGGAAGCTTTACTGTTGCTGCTAATTATTCTTTGTTGGACGCGGATTTTTTTGTGAATAATACTACCATTGATAAAGGAAATATTCACTTTTTTGAAGAAGATAGTGTTGCACTATTTTATGCCCCACAAGCTGAAACAAAATTTGAACTCATTGTACAAAGTGACGTTACTTCTGACACGTTGAACTTAAGAATCACGGATAAAGAAAAAGCAAGTTCGTTGCGTTTAATTTCAACTCTAAAGAACAATCAGATTGGGAATCACGAAACACTTTCTTTTAAGGTGAACGACAGAATTGTAACTGTTGATAACCTAAAAATTGAACTCGTAAATCTTGAAGATTCGCTCAAAATTCCGTTCGAAACAAAAATTGACTTGAACACATTAACACTTGATTTTGACAGAAAAGACATTTCGAAAGTTCAAGTTGTTTTTCAGAAAGGAGCCGCACTTGGACAACAAAACACCTTGTCTGATTCTAGTTCACTTTTTCTTTCTTTAAAAGAAGAAAAGGATTATGGAGTTATTCATGTTGATGTTTCTCTCTTCAAGCAAAATGTCATTGTTGAACTAATTCAAAATAACAAAGTCGTTCAAAAAGTCTTGAATTTAGATGGTAGTAAAATTTCTTTTTCTAATCTTGAACCAGGAATTTATCAGTTTCGAGTGATTGAAGATTTGAATGCTAATTTTAACTGGGATCCAGGAAATAGAACATTGAACCAACAGCCTGAAAAGGTTTTTAATTTCACAAAACCAACAACTGTAAGAGCGAATTGGGAAATGGACGTTACTCTCACTCCTATTCAATAAATGAAAGAACCTTCAATCATTCAGCGATCCTTCCAAGGTTGGAAAATGTGGTTAGCAATTTTGATTGGTTTGAGTGTTGCAGGTTGGATGTTGTTCAGCAGTATTTCTGAAGTTCGATTTATCAAAGTCACTGATAATACCGGATCCTATTCCTGGATAGATAGCAATGACAACGGTCTTGTTGATACAAAATTAGCTGCTGAATTTATTCCTTCAAAAAATGGATCATATCGAGAAGAAACGCTTTCTGATTCTTTAACAGAAATTCAGTGGAGCAACACTTCCATTTTATGGCTTTTCTTTGCGCTCGTTTTTATGGTTGGCCGCGACTTCTTTTACATGTTGCGCATTCGACTATTAACACATTCAGAACTCAGTTGGAAATCGAGTTTTCATGTTATTATGCTCTGGGAATTTGCATCGGCATTAGCACCAGGAGTTTTAGGTGGAGCAGCAGTTGCAATGTTTATTCTCAACAAGGAAAAAATCGATTTGGGTCGTTCAACAGCGATTATTTTTATCACTGCTTTGATGGATAATTTGTTTTACATCTTATTGATTCCATTCGTTTTTGTGTTCATCGACGCAGCTCAACTTTTTCCGCATCAAGCGTTTAATACTGCCAATATACAATGGGTATTTTGGATTGGTTATTCCGTCTTTGTGGGAATTTGTTTGTTCATGTTCACAACACTTTTCATCGTTCCAAAATTGGCAACAGGATTTTTAAAAATTGTCTTTAGTCTTCCGTTTTTAAATAGAAAAAGGGAACACGCTATCAAAACAGGAAAAGACATTGAGGCTTCTTCCAAAATCTTTAAAAAAGAATCGTTTGGTTTTTGGTTGAAAGTATTTGGAGCAACCTGTGCGAGTTGGACTTCCAGATTTCTAGTTATCAATGCACTTTTACAAGCCTTTTTGAGTTTGGGAATCATGGATCATCTCCTCGTTCTTGGAAAGCAATTGGTTTTATGGCTTTTGATGCGCGTTAGCCCAACCCCTGGAGGAAGTGGTATTGCAGAATATGCTTTTGGAGAATTAATGGTGACTTTTAGTCAATCTGCTTTATTGCTCTCTGCTTTAGCGATTCTTTGGCGATTGATTTCTTACTTTCCGTACTTGTTTATTGGGGCGGTGTTGTTGCCGAGGTGGTTAAGGAAGAAACACTAAGAACTTTTTCTTTCCAATAATTGATACACACTCGTTACCACAACAATCGCAATAATGTAAACTGTTTCTGGTAGCGCTATCAACGATTGAAAACCAATTGTAAAAGCCACACAGCCAATCAGCGTAAATTGCATTTTAAAATGTGAAGCCCAAAGGGTAGGAATAGTCTGTGTTTTGAATCTTGCTGGCATTAAAAACTCCATTTTATAGCGCTGATATCCTACCAAAGCAATTAGTGGAAGCAAGAAATAACCTTGTGCAATTCCCATGTCCTTGTAACTTAAAAACTGAATGAATTCTTTGTAAAATTCAATTTGTGGATGCACCATGTTCATTGAAAGATGCACCAGAACAATTCCTAGAAGGAATAACAAGAAACTCAGAGAAGCCTTTTTAAACCATACTTTCGAATCGATTTCTTGAAAAGTTGTAATTTTTTTTGATTTCAGGTTAAGAATTACTTCGTTGCTGAGATAATCGAGCAAGTAAAAAAGTACAATAAAATACAAACTCCAATTCCACCAGAAAAAACCCAAAAGAGGAATAACCGCATCGCCAATAAGCTGAATAATTTTAGGATTTAAACGTTTCATTTCAGCGCATTCGCTCTATCACGAGACAATTTAAATTCTGGATTATATTTCAATGCTTTTGCATACGATTGTAATGCTCTTGTAATATTTCCTTGTTCTTCAAAGCATGTTCCTAAGTTGTGCCACGCTTCCACAAAACGTGGTTCCGTTTGCAGTGCTGAATTGTAATAGTAAATCGCACTGTCCAAGTCTTTGTAATTGTATTGTTTTATAACACCTATTTGATTCAAAGCTTGATAATAAGCTGTATCAATTTGAATCATTTGACGGTAAATCTCCAATGCTTTTTCTGGTGCTTCAAACGTTTGTTCAGCATACGCTAATGAAAATAAAACTTCTGGATTTTTCGGCTGTAATTGTACAGCCGTTTTGTAATATTCAATACAAATTTTGTCGTTCTCCGATTGATAAAGCGAACCTAGCATTAAATAGGCTTCATAAAAAGTTGGGTCTTGTTGCACTGCTGTTTCATACGATGATTTTGCTAAATCCTTTTTTCCTAAAAACAAGTAATTGGATCCTTTCATTACATACGCGTCTCGGTATTTTGGATCAACTCGTAAAGCCATGTTGATGTATTTAAAGGACTTTTCGAAATCCATTTGCTGGCTGTAGGTTGATGCTAATCCAACAAGTGCTTTCGTGTTTTTTGCTTGTTTTTTTACAATGTACTTGTATTGCGTTTGAGCTGTAGCAATGTCTTCTGGTGAGCGTGACGGACGATTATTCAAAACATCAGCATACAACATGCGGGCGTCTATTCGGTTTTTATCCATTCGAAATGCTTTCGCTCCATCAGCCATTGCTTTTTCAAATTTTAAATCCTTGATCATTTTATTTCCGTGGAGAATAATAATTTCAAGGCTATCAGGAAACATCACTAATAAACTATCAATATCTTTCGGAAGAGATTTTGTTGGTTTCAAGTCGGAACAGGAAACAAAGAAAAAAGGAATTAGAAAAATTAAATACTTCATATATTGACTTTTGCTCGGTATTACAAAGTTAATTGAATTTCCTTATTAAGAATTATTCGTCGCTCATTGATCACTACCGTTCCCTATAAAACTTTCACCAATTATTCGTTTTTGTCATGGTCCGCCAACTGTCGGACGCATGCCAAAAACGATTACGATTTTTGTTGTCTTTTTAACGACGGACTGCATCCGTCGCTAAAAACATTTTTCCCTGCACTATCGCTTGGTCTTCATTTGCTAAGCAACTTCTCCTACGGAGTTTTTAATTCTAATTAATCTAAATGGATTTACGCTCTAAATTCTTCCCCTTAATGAAAATAGAAAGATAAAATTGCTATTTTTGTAGTATGAAAAAGTGGATTGTTTTAGCCGTATTGTTTTTCATCGTATTAGGTGATAATGAGCTTATAGCGCAAGGTTGTTCCCAATGTAAATTATTAGCAGAACAAGGAAGTGAATTAGATGAAGCATCTTTTGGATCTAGCATTAATTCGGGAATTCTTTATTTAATGATTCTTCCTTATTTGATCTTGATGTTTTTGTTTCGCAAAT
>CANNKP010000051.1 GCA_947505255.1 Flavobacteriales bacterium | reverse complement strand
TTTATCCAAACCCAACGAGAGATAAAATATTTATTAGTGTGAGCGAAGAGTCAGTTATAAATGTTTATAGCAGTATTGGTGAGCTTTTACACACTAAAAATTATTCAGCTGGAAATCAGGAAATAGATTTATCAAATTACACTTCTGGATCTTACTATATTGAAATGAACAATAAGCGTTCAATGGTTGTGAAATTATAAAAACTTCTAAATAAAGAATACATTAAGAGCCTCAGTAAATTCTGGGGCTTTTGCTTTTCACAAATTTCTTTTTTAACCAAATAACAATTCAATGTTAACTGTATGTTAAGAAATTTCTCTATCTTAGCACAATTAACTATTGCTATGAGAAATATCCACTTGCTTCTATTCACGTCATTGACGATTTTTTCTACAAACGCGCAATATTGCACTGCGGTTGGACCAACAAGTACAGCTGATTCCAACGTTGGGTCGGTTCAGTTGACTGGTGTTTTAGGTTCTATCAATTATGTTGGTTGTCCCGGTGTTATTGGCTTACAAAATTTAACGGCATTGGGAACAACCTTAAATGCTGGAGGGTCATATGTTGCCAATATTCAATTTAGCACATGTGGTGGGAATTATGCAGGAGCTGGTGAAGCATGGATTGATTATGACCAAAATGGATTATTTGATCCATCAGAATCGATTGGTACTTGGTCTGGAATTCCACCTACACCCTTATCTATTTTTAGTTTCAATGTTCCAGCTGGTGCTCAAAATGGAGTAACTAGAATGCGTGTTACGCAGCAAGAACAAGGAATATTACCATTAAATCCTTGTGCAACATTTTCTTGGGGTTCTGTAATGGATTTTAGTATTACAATTGGAAATGGAATTGATTGTAGCGGTTATATTGGTGATGATATCGTTGACCCAATCATTGTAGCGACTTTGCCTTATGTAAATACAGGAGATAATTCTTATTGTTATTCTAACCAAAATTTAGTTTATAATTCTCCAGATGTTTATTACGAAATAACACCATCTCCTGTGATGCAATCTATCACAGTTTCATTGTGCGGATCTACTTTCGATACATTTTTAAGCGTTGTTGATGCCTTTGGAAATATTGTGGCCTTTAATGATGATGGAGTTGGTTGTGGAACATCTTCTTCATTAACATTTGAAACTGCAGGACTTGGACTTGCTTATGTTATTGTCGAAGGATGGGGAAATGCAAGTGGAGCTTACAACATTTCTATCAATGCTAACTTTTTAGGAAATGATGAATTAGTAGAACAAGATGTTATTTTATTCCCTAATCCAGCAACAACTAATTTTTCGATTAAAGGAATTCAGGGAAAGGTTTCAATATTTGATTTAACAGGTAAAATAGTTCAAAGTATTGAAAATTATAATGGAGAAAGTATTACCACATCAACATTAAAAAATGGCTTATATACAGTTCGATTTGAGAAAAATAATCAGTTGTTTTCAAAGAAATTAACTATTCAGTAATGAAAATTCTAATATTTCTATTTTTTGTCCTTTTGCAATTTTATTCGATTGCTCAGCCTTGGTTTGAAAAATCAAACTTTGGAGGCGAAGCTAGACATAGAGCTACATCTTTCTCTATTGGGAATCATGGTTACGTTGGTTTAGGACATATAAATTCGGTCATCGGAGTTGAATATGAAGATTTTTGGAAATATGATCCTGCCGCTGATACTTGGACACAAATTGCAAATTATCCTGAAGGAGAATGTTTTCATGCTACATCATTTACAATTGGTAACAAAGGATATGTTGGAACTGGTCGACTTGCAAATGGCAGCTATTCACGTAACTTCTATTCCTATGACCCCGAATTAAATTCTTGGACGCAAATTGCGGATTTACCAGGTGTAGAAAGACGAGGCGCCGTGGCATTTTCAATTAATGGGAAAGGCTATGTTGGAACTGGACAAACATTTAGTGGTAACTCAAATGATTTTTACGAATATAATCCACTTACAGATCAATGGATTGTTAGAGCGAGTTTACCAGGATTAGCAAGAACTTCTTCCGTTGCTTTTTCAATTGGCAATTTTGGTTATTTAGGCACTGGAGATACGAATAGCGGTTCAACAAATGATTTTTACCAATACAACCCTGTAACAAATCAATGGGTTGTAAAAGCTCCAGTTGGAACCTTTGAGCGTCAAGAAGCTTCTGGTTTCGCTGTAAACGGACTCGGTTATATCGGCACAGGTGATGATTATTCAAGTGGCAACAATTATCCTGACATGTGGGAATATGACCCACTAATGAATTCATGGATACAAATTGAAGATTTTGCGGGAACGCCAAGACGATATTTAACCTCATTTGTAATTGGTTCAAGGGCATATTCAGGAACTGGGACAAGTGGTACAAATTTCAAAGATTTTTGGATGTTCGATCAAATTCTCTCTGTTTTATCTCGAAAAATGGAATCTTTCTCAATTAACACCTACCCTAATCCTGGTGCGGAAAGCATAATAATTGATTTAAAAGAACTTCCTGATTTCATTCAAATCGAAAAAGTATCTTGTGCGATTTATTCAACTTCAGGAAAACTTATTAGTTCAACAAATTTCGAATCGCTCATCTGTAAAATCGATGTCTCTGGAATTCAAAACGGACAGTATATCTGCCAAATGAAATACGACGGAAACAACTTTAAAACAGCTAAAATTATTATTTCGCATTAATGATAAACAAACTAACTTTTATTTTAATTCTATTACTGAACATGACCAATGTTCAAGCTAATCCTTGGATTCAAAAAGCAGATTTTGGTGGTACCGGAAGACACAGAGCTACGGGTATCTCAATTGCAAATAAAGGATATATGGGTTTGGGACATATAAATGGTACTGGAATAGATATCGGTTTTAAAGATTGGTGGCAATATGATCCTGCTTCTGACTCTTGGACACAAAAAGCCAATTTCCCTGTTCTAAATCATGGAGCAGTAGCATTTTCAACAAGTACTCGAGGATATGTTGGTGGCGGTTCTGCTTTAAACGGGGAGTTTTATGAATATAACCCTATTACAAATACATGGTCTCAAATTGCAAGTTGTCCTCTATCTGTTGGAGATGTCCAAGTTTTTTCAGTTGCTAATAAGGGGTATGTTTATCTTGGAAATCAACTTGCTGAATATTCACCAGTAACAAATACATGGGCTATGAAAGCAAATTCCCCATCCTTTTTTGGTACTTGGAGCACCTCCTTTTCAACTAATAGTAGTGGGTTTGTAAAATCTGGGGCTACTTTTTACGAATATAAACCAGTTTTAGACCAATGGATAGTAAGAACTTCTTTTCCAGGATTAACAAGCAATGGTGGAGCAGGATTTACGATGAATAACAAAGGCTACATGACTTGTGGATATGTCGGATCGCTCGCATTAGTAACAAATGAAGTTTGGGAATTCAATCCAGGCAATAATCAATGGAGTTTAATTTGTCTATTCCCAGGCTCAAGCAGAAGATTTCCTGTTGCGTTTTCTATCAATAACAAAGGTTATTTTGGAACAGGAACTAATGGAATCAATATGAACGATTTCTGGGCATTTGATTTTGACCCGCTTGGAATTGAAAAAAACGAATTATCTAAAATAAACGTGAACGTTTTTCCAAATCCCAGTTCTGAACAAATAAATTTTGACTTTTCTAAAATAGATCAAGAAATTGTGTCGAATTGTAAACTTCAATTATTTTCTTCAGATGGTAGAAAATTAGCAGAAGAATCTATTCAGAATCCACTTCATACTATTTATAGAAACGATTTGACAAATGGTATTTATTTTTATTCAATTCTGTATAAAAATGAATCTGTTCATTTCGGGAAAATAACTTTTAATTAAAAAAATATGATGAAAACAATTTGTCTTCTTATAGTTACTTTGCCTTTTTGTTTATTTGGCCAAGCTCCAAATTCATGGTTAAAGAAAAATGACTTTGGTGGACTTAAAAGAGAGAGAGCTGTAGCCTTTTCTATTGATGATTTTGGATATGTTGGAACTGGTGTCGATACGGTTGAAATTGTACACAATGACTTTTGGAAATACGACCCAATTTTAGATGTTTGGACTCAAATAGCCAATCTACCGGGCTCTGCAAGAAGAGATGCTGTTGCTTTTGCAATTGGTGGAAAAGGATATGTTGGGACTGGAATCGACAATGACGAATCTGCTTTAGGATTGAAATTAAATGACTTTTGGGAATATAACCCAAACACGAATAGTTGGTTGCAAGTTGCGAACTATCCAGGTGGTGGTGGCACAGGAATGTACTTTGCAACGGCATTTACGGTTGATTCAAAAGGATATGTTTGTGGTGGCAAAAGTGGTCCTAGTTTTTATTCAAGTGAAATGTGGGAATACAAACCAAGCATTAACCAATGGACACAACGAACAAGTTTTCCTGGAGGCGTACGTTATCAATTAGCCTCTTTTTCAATTGGTTATTACGGTTATGTTGGACTAGGAGCAAGTGAAGATGTATACAAAAAAGATTTCTGGAAATACAATGCTGGAACCAATCAGTGGACACAAATAACAGATTTACCTGCAAGTGAAAGAGGTGCTTGTTGCACTTTTACTATTGGTGAACGTGGTTTTGTTTGCATGGGATCAGATGGAGGTATTTTAGATGATTTATGGGAATTTAATCCTAACACAAATGATTGGACATCAAAAGCACCATATGGTGGGAGTGAAAGAAAAAATGCTATTGCTTTTGTTGTAAACGGTAAAGCATATGTCGGAACAGGAAAAGGATACTCTGGTAAAAAAGATGGAATGGAAGAATACACTCCAGGACTTGTACTTGGATTAGAAGATTTGACACATGTCGATTTTTCTGTATTTCCGAATCCATCACTAAATACATTTCAGATAGTTTCTGATCATGAAACAATTTGCTCATATGCACTCTATTCAACAGACGGTAAACTTTTGAAGCATATTGCGAGAAATTTCGATTCACAAGTAAATGTTGTTCATTCTGAAATAAATGCTGGCGTATATATGCTTGTAGCGTTGGACAAATCGAAATCAGTCTTAAAAACACAACAAATTATCTTATTGTAATGAGCAAGAATACTTTAAATATATTAATCGGTTTGGCTCTTTCTTTCACTTCATTATCTCAAGATATTTGGGTACAAAGAGATTCTGTGAATGGCCCAGTAAAAGGTTCATGTGCTAGTTTTGTTCTACAAAATGACGGTTATGTAATTGGTGGATTGGATGATTTTGGATTTAACCGAAAAATGTACTCTTATAGCCCTGTTCAAAATAACTGGGATAATGAAGAATCAATTGGAGGCATTTCTGGCAGTGGATTAAGTAGAGGCTCTGCAAGTAGTTTTGCGATTGGAAATAAAGGATATGTATGTCTGGGACAAGGAGATACGAATCCTTATTTCAAAGATTTATGGGAATATGATTTAGCAACTGGTGCATGGACTCAAAAAGCAGATTTTATCGGTTCAGCTCGACGTCAAGCACTATCATTTACAATTAACAATATTGCATATGTTGGTACTGGTCAAGACCTTACAGGACTTAAGAAAGATTTTTATAAATACGAACAAGCTACCAATACATGGACACAACTCAATGATTTTGCTGGAACTGCAAGAAGACAGGCAGTTGGTTTTCAAATGGGAGACAATGCTTTTGTTGGAACTGGAGATGACGGAGTTTTAAAATCTGATTTTTGGATGTATACCCCATCAACGGATACGTGGATGCAAAAGGCTAATTTTCCGGGAACAGCTAGAGCTGGAGCAACAGGTTGGGGTATTTTTCCAACAGGATTTATTGCAACTGGAGAAGATATAAATTATGAGTATAAAAAGGATGTTTGGGAATACAATTACTATGGAAATGCATGGATTCAGCGTTCTGATTTTTTAGGATCTGGTCGTAAGAATGCTGTTTCATTTGTAATTGATGGTGTGGCATACCTCGGAACAGGATTCAACGGAATATTTTTAGATGATTTTTATGCTTATTTTGGATTTGTTGGAATCAATGAAAACGAAGCCAATTTCGAATCATATATTTATCCGAATCCATCGAAATCAGAGGCAAAAATTAATATTCAAGATGAAAACCCTTTCGATTTGCAACTTCAATTTTATTCCATAACAGGCGAAGAATTAACATCAAAAGTTGAAGTTGGTTATACCTCAAATAATGCCATTTCAATAAACACATCGAAATTATCTGCTGGAAATTATTTTTACACACTTGTGAACAGCTCAAAGAATAAGAAATCAACAGGAAAATTGATAGTTTTGTGAATATGAAAGCATTTTTTATACTTTTCTCGCTCATAATCGTTGGGTGTAATTCCAATATCGAACCTTCGAACGAAGACATCTCTGACACAAAAGTTCCGTTAAAAAATAACACTGATAATGAATTTTCAATTGTCACAATCGAAAATCAAGATGCTACATGGGGATATCAGTTATTGAAAGATGGTAAACTCATGATTGATCAAAAAAACATTCCAGCAATTCAAGGTAATAGAGGATTTTCTACTAAGCAAAATGCTGAAATAATGGGGAATTTTATTCTTGAAAAGGTAAAAAATGGAGGCTTTCCTCCTACTGTATCGATTGAAGAGATGGATAGTTTAGGAGTATTAAATTAAAAAACCCATGTAGCTGAGTTTTCTGAAGCTACAGAAAACAGGTTTAGGGTTGCCGACAATCGTTGTAATCTGCTGTAAGAACGAATTCTATTTTCGATAAATCGAAATGCAGCCCGCCATTGCTTGCCTAAGACTTCCCTGATGGTCAAAATTGTAGAGCTTCAAGAATAAACTACATGGGCTCCGTCGAAACGAATAAGATTACATTACCAACTCTGTGGAAGAATCTCTGATGTAAAGATACAAATCCTTTCTCCGAATTAATTACAATCTTCAAAAAAATAGTACCTTCGCTTTTGTCAATAAATTCAAAATAAAACATGGGCTTATTAAAGAAATTACTGTATAAATTATTGAGCCAACGTGCCTATTTAAAAACACTTCATAGAAGTTTCTACCTCCTCTATTCTTTTGGTTTTTTAAAAAAGGATGCACGTTTCAAATACCATTACATGGTAAAACAACTTATTCAACCAGATTTTACGGTTGTTGACCTTGGGGCTAATTTAGGCTACTTTTCAAAAACCTTTGCACGACTTGCAAAAAACGGAAAACTTATTTCGATTGAACCAGTTCCCGTCTTTTATGATACACTTTCTTATTTTATGAAAGGCTATTCAAATACAACAATTTATAATGTAGCACTTGGAACCGAGGAAGGATCAATCACAATGGTTTTACCAGAATCAAATGGAATGATTAGAACAGGATTACCTCATATTGCAGAGTCTGAAGAAGAAAAACAATTGCATGCAACACAAGAAGTAAAAATTGTTAAAGGAAGTAATTTACTCAGCGATTTAACTAAAATAGATTATATCAAATGTGATATTGAAGGATATGAGTTGAATGTATTTCAAGAAATAAAACCAATTTTAGAACAACATTTACCTTTTGTTCAAATTGAAATTGCTGAGAAAAATTTAGACGAAATGTTACGTCTATTTAATTCTTTAGGATATACTCAATTTGGAATCAATGATTTTAATTTCATCAAGGAATCTGGAAAACAAACTGAAGAAGGAGATTTCTTTTTTGTACCTGAAAACAGATTAGTTGCGTTTGAAAAAAAGTTTATTAAAATCAACTAAAAGAAAAAAGCGACAAATTCATTTGCAGTTATTATACAGTATGATTTAGACAAGCTGCCTTATTTTTCATCAGTGCAATGTGAATTTCAGAAGATTACTGCTCAAGAAATAATTAATTTTTTTCTTTCAATTCCTCTAATTCAGTTTTCAATGCTTCAATTTCGTTGTCCTTTGCTCGGAATTTCTTGTAACTGAAAATAAATGAAAAGGCATATCCAACAATCATTGAGAAAATAATTAAAAGGGTCAAAGGCATTTTTGTCTGAACAAACAATAAATGCACGTCTTGTTCTTTCCAATTCAAGGTTGCAAATACAACTCCGATAATTCCAAGAATAACACTTAAAACAAATTTTGCTTTATTTAGTATCGATAAAGTATTCCAATATTCAGTCATGACTTTTAATTTGTTTTCTAAATTATATAAATTTTTATGGATCATCGGTATGAAATTGAATATCGAAAGATAATTTATTGATTAGAAAGTAAATCTCTAATCAAACAACCTAAAAAATTAAAAAGTACTATCTTTACGTCGAAATAAAATAGAAAGCATGGCAAATACAGCAGATATTAAAAATGGAGTTTGTATCAAACACAATGATAAACTTTTTCAAATTATAGAATTCCAACATGTTAAACCAGGAAAAGGTCCTGCTTTTGTTCGAACAAAAATGAGAGGAATTGAATCTCAAAAAGTATTAGATCATACCTTTTCAGCTGGGCATAAAATTGAGATCGTTCGTATCGAGAATCGTAATTATCAATATTTATATCAAGAAGGTCAAGATTTTGTTTTCATGAACAATGAAACATATGAGCAAGTAAACATTCCTGGTAAAATGATTGAAAAGCCATTGTTTCTTCAAGAAGGTATGATTTGTAATATTCTTTTTCACGCTGAAGAAGAAGCACCTTTGGTAGTTGAATTGCCAATGTACATTACGACAAAAGTAACTTATACAGAGCCAGGAGTAAAAGGAGATACAGCAACAAACTCAATGAAATATGCTACAATTGATACTGGAGCAGAAGTTCGTGTTCCTTTATTTATCGCAATAGACGAAGTAATTAAAGTTGATACAAGAACTGGAGTTTATGTTGAAAGAGTAAAGAATTAAGTACAATTAATCAATTTATATCAAGGGAGTTTTTAACTCCCTTTTTTATGCTTTAATTAACGAGTAAATACCCATTCATTTTCTGTTGATTGATTGATATCAAAAAGATAACCATCAATAGCGTATAATTTTAATTCTTCTGGCCTAACAATATTATTCGTAACTATATAACGTGCCATTGCTCCTCGTGCATGTTTCGCATACATCATAACTATTTTATATTCGCCATTTTTGAATTCCTTAAAAACTGGCGTTATAATAGGTTGTTTTAAATGCTTTAAGTCTATTGCCTTGAAATATTCATTAGAAGCCAAATTGATAATCACTTCCTCTTTTTCCATTTCATTATTCAAAAAAAGGCTTAGTTTTTTACCCCAAAATTGATATAGATTTTTTTGATTCGGAGTAATCGACCATTTCGTTCCCATCTCTAATCTGTATGGAAAGATTAAATCCATCGGCTTTAATACTCCATATAATCCAGATAATATTCGAACCGTCTTCTGAGCAGTTTCAAGTTGTTCCTCGGTTAAGGATTGCGCATCAAAACCTTTGTAAACTTCGCCATTAAAAGCAAAAACAGCTGGTGATACTTTATCTGACCATTCGGTTGGCTCCATCCAATTCTGAAAGCGCAAATGATTAATCGTGGCCAAATCATTTGAGACATGCATTAATTCCTCAAGTTTTTTAATTGAGAGTTTTTTTAATTTATTAATTAATTGATTACTCTCCTTTAAAAAATGAGCAACAGAAATATCCTTCGTGTTTTCTATTGCTTTTATATCAATTGTCTTAGCCGGTGAAATAAGAACTTTCATTTAATTTTTGCTTTAGGTAAAAATAACGTTTGAAATCTTAATTCTCACTCAAAAACACTATTATTTATAGTTAAATAGAAATGATTGTTGAATTCAACTATAATTCAAACTGAAACTTTCATTAATTGCCGGAAAACAAAAAATAAATTGTGAACTAATTTATTTTTTGTAAATTTAGTTCGCTTAAATTAAATATATCAAACTATGAAAAAAATAATACTCTCTACAATCGGGTTAATCTTTTTAGGTTCTTCTCAATTATTGTATGGCCAAAGCGAATCTGGTGTTATACAATGTGATTCTTATTCTTTGTCTCGTCCGCTAAGTGAGCTCATCGCTGAAGAACAAGCAAACATTAAGAAAAATGAAAAAAGAGCGCAAAAAACACGATTAAAAGATTTAGAATCGAAGGACAAGAAACACAGAGAACCTCAGAAATTCATCTATTCTGAAGAGAAAGATGGTGCAGCATACGGAACGGATCCAGCTCTTATTCAATCAGTAGATGGAACACGTCCAGGTCCAGGTCAAAGACTTAACATTAATGGTATAAACGGTAATTCTGCTCCGCATGACCCTTCTGGAGCTGCCGGTTTAACTTATTATATACAAGCTACTAATGCAACACCTTGTCGCATTATCAATAAAACAACTGGGGCAACAGTTTCAAATTTTACAATGGGTACATTATGGAATCCTGATTTAACTCAAAATAGTGGTGATCCAATTGTGATGTATGACCGATATGCTAATCGTTGGTTTTTAGCTCAATTTGGAACTTCAGGTAATAAAATTTATATCGCTATATCCACAACAAGTGATCCACAAGGCACATGGAGTTGCTACTCTTTCACTTCTCCTGCATTCCCAGATTACTTGAAATTTTCTATTTGGCAAGATGGTTATTACATGACATCTAACCAACAATCTCAAAAAGTTTTTGCTTTTGAGAGAACTGCAATGTTGGCAGGAAGTCCTACGGCGCGTTCGGTTTACGCTACTTTTAATCCACCTGATGGTGGTGGTTTTTTCTGTCCACTTCCTGCTGATGCAGATGGAAATGGTGGCTTACCTGCTGCTGGTACTCCTTGTCCAATTATGTCCTACTCTGATAATGCATGGATCGGTAATCCTATTGATGGAATTCAAATTTATCAAATGGCTGTAAACTGGACACCTGCAACACCAACGGCTGCAATAACATTTGTAAGTGCTGTTCCTACAATGGCATTTGACGCATCTTATAATGTAAGTTGGGATGATATTGCTCAACCGGGTACTTCTCAAAAACTTGATGGAATTGGTGGTGTATTAATGTACCGCGCGCAATATAGAAAAAGTGCAACTCACAATACAGTATGTCTTTCTTGGCCAGTTAGAATAAGTGCATCGCAAAGAAGTATTATGTGGGCTGAACTAAGACAAAATCTTGGAACAGGAGCTTGGTCAGTTTATCAACAACAAATTTATGCACCTGACACTTATTACAGATGGATGGGCTCAATCTCAATGGATGACGCTGGAAACATTGGATTATGTTATGCTAAATCTGGTTCATCAACAGTTTTTCCATCCTTAGCTTATACGGGTCGTTTGGCTACGGACCCTATTAATACAATGACTATTGCTGAAACAATTGCAGTAGCAGGAATTGTTTCTCAAAACACAAGTTGGTATGGTGGAAATCGATTTGGAGATTATGCACATACAACTTTAGACCCTGATGGATCAACATTTTGGCACACAGGTGAGTATATGGGAGGAGTAGCAACTACCAATCAAAATACGAATGATCCAAAAAGAACTAGGGTTTATTCATTTGCTATATCTTTGCCAACTGCTGCGAATGTTTCAGTAACTTCTTCTGATGCTGATAATACAATTTGTACTGGTTCTTCTGTAACATTTACAGCTGTTCCTACAAATGGTGGAACAGCTCCATCATATCAATGGTATATTAATGGCAATCCAGTTGGAACGAATAGTACAACTTTTACAACAAGTGGGTTAACTACTGGTCAAATTGTAACGTGTATCATGACTTCGAATATGCCTGGAGTTACAAGTAATCCAGCAACTTCAAATGGAGTAACAACTACTGTTACTGCTCCTGTTACGCCATCAGTTTCAATTATTGGTAGTACAACAATATGTGCTGGTACGCTTGCGTCATTTGTAGCTTCTGCAGGTAATACGGGCGCTACACCATCTTACCAATGGACGGTAAATGGTTCTAACGTTGGAACTAGTTCTACTTCTTATTCTTACAATCCAACTTCAGGTGATATTATTGGTGTTACTATGACATCTAGTAATACATGTGTAACGAGTTCAACAGCGGTTGCAAATCCGCTTACAATGGTTGTTAATCCATCACCTGCTGCAGCGACTATTTCTCAAAACGCTAATGTATTGACATCTAGTTCTTCAACAGGTAATCAATGGTATTTAAATGGTAACTTGATAGCTGGAGCAACAAGTCAAAATTACACTGCGACTCAAAATGGTACATATACAGTTGTGGTAACTTCTGGAGGTTGTTCTTCAGCAGCATCTGCGGGAAGTGTTATTAATGGAATAGCTGCAATAGTAGAATTAGATCCTTATGTATTCTCTATCTTCCCTAACCCTTCACAAGGCGACTTTAGTGTTTCTTTCAAAGCTAACTTAGATGAAACGTACAAATTAAAAGTGTTCAATGAAGCTGGGCAATTAGTTTACGAGAATGCTATTGACAACCAAAATGGTCAAATTGTAAAAGCTGTTCAGCTTGGAAAAGTTGCTTCAGGAATATACAACGTTACTCTTTCAAACGGACAAATTGAATCTTCTAAAAAGATCATCGTTAAGAAAGATTAAGAATAAGATTTATGCTTAAACAAAAAGGCTTCCGTCATCAGACGGAAGCCTTTTTTTATATCTTACGTTATTATGATTTACAATAAGATTATGGAGAAGATTGAAATTAAGACTATTCCAATGATATTTAAAACGAATCCATATTTAACCATTTGATTCACATGTAAATAGCCAGACGAAAAAACGATTGCATTAGGAGGAGTTCCAACAGGCAGCATAAAAGCTAAACTTGCACCTAAAGTCAATGGGATGCAAAGTTGTGTAATTGGAATTCCCATATCCAATGCAAACTTCGCAACGATGGGAACAAAAATACTCACCATTGCCAAATTAGATAAAACTTCAGAAGCAAAGACGGCAACAATCACCAAGATCACTAATAACGTATAGAACGGAATACTGCTCATATTCGTCAACATTAATGATAACTCATTGATAACACCATTTTTCTCCATGATTGAGGCTAATGCTAATCCTCCACCGAACAGGATTAAAATCCCCCAAGGTAGTTTCTCTGTATCTTTCCAATTCAAAAATGGCTTCTTTTCCGAACTAGGCAAAACAAACAACACGATCCCTCCTAATAAGGCAACACTTTCATCCCTGTAATTGAAACCAAATAAAGGTGTGAGCAATTCTTTGAAAGACCACAAAATTACTACGGCTAAAAAAACAGAAACAACAACCAATTGGTCTTTCGTCCATGGAGTTTTATGGATGACAAAATCATGGTGTTTTTCTTTTCGTTCACTTCCCATTGAAAAGTAAAAGAAACCAAATGTTGCTATTAACATCAAGATGCTTATTGGCATTCCGATACTCATCCAAGTAAAAAAATCGACTTTTATATGGTAATTTTGTTCTAAAATACTAGCCATTTGCGTATTTGGAGGCGAACCGATTAGTGTTGCGACACCTCCAATACTTGAGGCATAAGCAACTGAAAGCATTAAGAAAACAGGGAATTTCGACTTTTTATCTGTTTTTGGTAAAGCATGAATTATCGCAATGGCCATTGGCAACATCATTAGCGCAGTTGCCGTGTTTGATATCCACATACTCAAGAATCCAGTACTTAGTAAGAATCCTAATAAAATTCTAGGTTTTGAATTACCTACTACACCAATAATTCCCCTAGCAACTTGCTCGTGTACGTTCCATTTTTCTAAACCCAGTGCCAAAATAAATCCACCAAAAAACAGATAAACATTTCCATCACCGTAAGAATTTGCCAAATCCGTTTTATCCAACAAACCTAATGGAATAGATAGAATCATTGGTAACAGCGCAGTTATATAAATAGGTATAACTTCGAATACCCAAAAATAAATCATCAAACCTCCTAATGCAACTGCATTCCAAAAAACATCTTTTGCCCCAGTGACAAAAAGGATTAGTGCAAATGAAAAAAGGCCAAAGCCAATTAATAATTTCTTTAAATTTTGTGACATAGTGAAATAAAAAAAGCGGACAACTTGCCCGCTTAAAAATAATTTATTTTTTAAGAACTTCTTGAAATTAATTCAATGCATTCAATTTATTGATGAAATCGATTGCTGTATTTTCAATATCCAACGTAATTGGACGGAAATCAGCTTTCGTTTTTGCTGCATTAATTTTAGTCAGCATTTGATCTTGATAATTAGCTGCAGCATCAATTAGCACTTCAGCATCTTTTGATTTTGATTCGTCAAACATTTGAATATTAAAACATTCTTCAACGATATCATAAACCATATTATTAAGGTTTTTCTTAAGATCTTTTCTATTAGCCATGGTACAAAATATTATTTGGAATTTGGAATTTATAATTTGGGATTTGAAATTCTCAAATCCCAATTTTTAAGCTTTATT
>CANNKP010000050.1 GCA_947505255.1 Flavobacteriales bacterium | reverse complement strand
TATACTGTAACAGGTACTTCTGCTGCAGGATGCATTAATACAGATCAAGTAAATGTCACATTGGAACCAGTGCCAGTAGTAAGCTTTACTCCAGATGTTACATTTGGATGTGTGCCTTTGACAGTGATTTTCACCAATACGACACCAAACTCTGCAAATTGTATTTGGACAATGAGCGATGGAACGGTTTTAACGGGATGTACAACAGTGTCAAATACATTCACACAAGCTGGATGCTATGACATAACACTTACCACAACTTCAACTAACGGATGTGTTGGAACTTTTACTGCAGTTGATTTGGTTTGTGCTGAGGAAGCACCAATCGCTTCCTTCATGCCTTCAGCT
The DNA here is from genome assembly GCA_947505255.1 of Flavobacteriales bacterium. Classification (GTDB taxonomy): domain Bacteria; phylum Bacteroidota; class Bacteroidia; order Flavobacteriales_D; family Crocinitomicaceae; genus M0103. The sequence continues at coordinate 14,263 of CANNKP010000050.1, read as the reverse complement.
TCTGTTATTTCAGAAATGAATCCGATAGTAAATTTCATTAACACAACAACAGGAGCTGTAAATTATGTTTGGAACTTTGGAGACAACACGCCAACATCAATCCTTGTAAATCCATCACACGACTATTCAAGTGACCCAATTGGAAACTACATCGTAACGCTTATTGCATATTCTCCAGCAGGATGTGTTGATACAGCATATTCAACAATTCAGATTTATGAAGATTTGATATTCTATGTACCAAATACGTTTACACCAGATAATGATGATTATAATCCAACGTTCCAACCAATCTTCACTGCTGGTTATGATCCATATGATTACACGTTATTAATCTTCAATCGTTGGGGTGAAATTGTATTTGAATCTCATAATACAGAAATCGGATGGGATGGAAGTTATGGAAGTAACGATGAAATTGATTTAGTTCAGGATGGAACATATACATGGAAAATAGAATTTAAAACAACGAGAAATGACGAACGAATTATGAGAGTTGGTCATGTAAATATTCTCAGATAAACAAAAAACAGTTGCATCAAAAATCCTCAAAGAAATTTGAGGATTTTTTTGTGAAAATATTTAAAAATAATATTCGGGTTATGAATCAATATGTTCATTAAATACATGGATATGTTCATATTGTGAAATTTCTATTTTTATTTTTCCTATTTTTCAGAAAATACAGTAACAATACTATCGCCAAAACAATCTACTTGTTTTACTAATATTAATCGCTTAAAGAACAAATACAACTATGCAATTTTCAATCTCAAACAAACTATTATTGAGAAATAAATTCATGTTTCAAATTATAATAATTTCAATAATTAATTTATTCTTGATAAGGGAAAATATTTTCTGTCAAACATTCAATTATACAGGTTCGGTTCAAACTTGGACAGTTCCTCCTTGTGTTACAAGCATAACAATTACGGCAGCAGGAGCAGACGGTGGAGGCGCAGCAGGTGGGAATGGTGCAGTTCTTTCGGGAACCTTAGCTGTAACTCCTGGTCAAGTTTTTCAAATAAACGTAGGTGGTTCTGGCGGCACAGGAGCTGGTTCAGGAGGATATAATGGTGGAGGAAATGGAGAAGGTGCAAACTCGGCCGCTAACCAATCTGGTGGTGGTGGCGGTGCAACATCAATGAGTGTTTCACCATTTGGTTTAGCAAATAGAATTATTGTAGCTGCTGGTGGTGGTGGATTTGGCGGCGGAACAACTGACGCTGCCGGTGGAGCAGGTGGATGTGCAACAGGAACAACGGGGGTTGCATCCTTCGGTGGAGGTGGTACTGGAGGAACTCAATCAGCGGGTGGCACAGGCGGAACTCCATGGGGTAACGGAAATAATGGAAGCTCTGGATCCCTTGGGGTTGGGGCAGCTGGAGCAACTGACGGTTGTTATAACTACGCTCCTGGTGGTGGTGGTGGTGGTGGCTATTATGGAGGCGGAAGTGGTGGAGCCGATTGTTGGGCAAGTGGTCCGATTGGCGGCGGCGGTGGCGGCGGCGGTTCTAGTTTATTTCCAGCAGGTGTTGGATGCACACCTGGAACTAATAATGGACCCGGTTATTTGACAATTACTTATACTGTTGGGGTTGGAATTGCCACAGCAACAAATACTGGTCCTTATTGCGTTGGAGCAACAATTCAATTAAATGCTTCAAGCGGAACATCTTATAGTTGGACAGGCCCTAACTCATTTACATCGACACTTCAGAATCCTACCATTCCTTTATCAACAATCTCAAATGCTGGTGTATATACAGTTATAGTAAATAATTCTGGATGTTTAGCAACAGCAACCACAACAGTTGTAATTAATGCCTTACCAATTGTTAATGCAGGAAATGATCAAACAGTTTGCGCAGGGACAACGACAACCCTTAATGCATCTGGAGCAACAACTTATTCTTGGAATAACGGAATAAATAACAATGTAGCATTTACTCAGGCTGTAGGAAATATCACCTATACCGTTACTGGAACAACATCTGGATGCACTAATACTGATCAAGTTACGGTTATTGTAAATCCTATCCCAGTTGTAAATGCTGGACAAGATGTATCAATTTGCGCTGGATCTGCAGCGACCTTAACTGCTTCAGGAGCGACAACTTATTCTTGGAGCCCGAATGGCCAAACATCGGCGACACTAACAGAAAGTCCAATTTTGACATCAACTTATACTGTTACTGGAACAACTCTTGGCTGCTCGTCATCAGATGACGTTCAAATTATCATTTTACCAGATGCACTAATTGACGCAGGTCAAGATGTAATTCTTTGTGAAGGTTTTTCATCACTATTGTCTGCTTCTGGTGGGACAACATATTCTTGGGATAATGGTATTGGAATTGGGAATAATGTTTCAATTACTCCTCTTTTATCTACTACATACACAGTTACTGGAACTGATGCATTAGGGTGCATTGGCACTGATGATATTACAATTACTGTGAACACATTACCAATAATAAACGCAGGAATTGATCAAGCAGTTTGTGCTGGTTCCTCAGTAACTCTTTCTGGAGCAGGAGCTTCAATTTATACTTGGGATAATGGTGTGGCAGATGCTAGTGCTTTTGTACCTTTAGCAACTGCAACTTATACTGTTATTGGAACTGATATCAATGGGTGTATTAATACGGATCAAGTAGATGTTACAGTAAATCTAATTCCAGTTGTTGATGCAGGAATAGCTCAAGCAATTTGCATTGGTGGCTCAGTCATCCTTTCAGGTTCGGGAGCTGCAACTTATACATGGGATAATAGTGTAACAGATGGAGTAGCATTTTCCCCAATAACCACGACGAATTATACTGTGACTGGTATTTCTGCTGCTGGATGTATTTCAACTGATCAGGTTATTGTAACAGTAAATCTACTTCCTATTGTGGATGCAGGTTTGAATCAAACGGTCTGCAGTGGCACCTCGGTTACCCTTATTGGTGCGGGTGCTTCAACGTATACTTGGACAAATGGTATAACTAACAATATAGGTTTTACACCTGTTGTTGGAACACTAACTTATACAGTAACAGGAACTTCAATTGAAGGTTGTGAATCAACAGATCTAATGGATGTAATTGTTAATCCGTTGCCCGCAGTTAGTGGAGGTTTAAATCAATCTATTTGTGCGGGTGCAGCTGTTACACTTACAGGCGCTGGAGCTGCAACGTATACTTGGAATAATGGAATAACAAATGGTTTAGCCTTTACTCCAGTTTCAACGGCAACTTATACGGTAACTGGCACATCTATTGCTGGATGTGTGAATACAGATCAGGTGCTTGTAACAGTAAACCCAATTCCGGTTGTGTTTGCTGGTAATGATGTCACTTTTTGTGCAGGACAAACACTAATTTTTTCTGGTTCTGGAGCTGCAACATACACATGGGATAATGGAATTTCAAATGGAATTGCTTTCAATCCGCCTCCAGGAACGACTACGTATACAGTAACTGGAACTACTGCTGCTGGATGTGTAAATACAGATCAGGTCGTTTCAACCATCGTTCCAATACCAGTGGTTTCATTTAATCCTAATATAACAAGCGGATGCGTGCCATTAACTGTGAATTTTACAAATACAACTGCTAACTCTGCGAATTGTGTTTGGACAATAAGTGATGGTACATTATTAACTGGTTGTGGTAGTGTAACAAATACATTCACGCAAGCTGGTTGTTTTGATATTACATTAACAACTACCTTAACAAATGGCTGTATCGCAACATTTACCTCTTTTAATTTAGTTTGTGTTGAGGCATTACCAATAGCGGCTTTTAGTCCATCATCTTCTATGATTAATGAGGAAAATTCAATAGTTCAATTTCAAAATAACACTCTTAATGGTTCGACATATTTATGGAACTTTGGAGATAATTCACCGACATCAACTAATGAGAATCCATCTCATGACTATTCTGGAGCTGAAGTAGGAAATTATATTGTTACACTTATTGCATTGTCTCCTTTCGGATGCTCTGATACAACAACTTCCATTATTCAAATACAAGAGGATCTAATTTTTTATATTCCAAATACATTTACACCGGATGAAGATGCCTTTAATCCAACTTTCCAACCTATATTTACTTCAGGTTTTGATCCATTTGATTTTAATTTACTGATTTTCAACCGTTGGGGAAAAATTATTTTTGAATCTCATAATGCTGAAATTGGCTGGGATGGGACATTTGGAGAAGGAAATGGACTCGTTCAGGATGGCGTATATACTTGGAGAATAGAATTCAAAACAAATAAAAATGATGAACGCAAAATTGCCGTTGGACATGTTAATGTGCTGAAATAAAAGTAATTACGAAATGCTTAATATGAATTTAGGTTTTATAAAAAATATATTAATAATCATTGTAAGTTATTTTGGATTTATTAATTCAACGTTTTCCCAAGGAGATGATTGCGCTACTGCTTACCAAATAAATAATGTTTCCAATTTTTGTTCTGGGGCTGGAATTTTCACGAATAATGGTTCAACAATTGGAAGTTTTGGTGTTGCAACTTGCTTAGCTGCCACCTCAACACAAGACGTTTGGTTTCAATTCACTGCAGTTGGAACAGACGCACTAATTTCTGCAGGCGGGTCAGGATCAGGCGGAACAATGATGAGTCCTTGTATTTCTATCTATAATGGTGATTGCTTAACTGGGATTAATGAACAGGGTTGTGCAAACGGAACATTTGGATCGGGAATAACACAGCTTTATGAAGGAGCACTAATCCAAGGAAGTACCTATTATATTCGCATTAGTACAACAACGTTAAATGAAGGTACGTTCGAATTATGTGTTAATAATTATACACCTTCGGCAAATCCTGGTGCAGATTGTGGAGGTGCAGCTTTTTTATGTAATCAAAATCCGATAAGCGTAGCAATCTTAAGTGGCGGTGGTTTGGATAATGACGAACCAGAAGCAACTTCTTGTTTAGAGAATGCTTTTGGCGCTGATGAGGGGAATTCTTCTTGGTTTTATTGGACATGTGGAACTGCTGGTTCATTAACCTTTGATATTACTCCATTAAATCCTGTTGATGATATCGACTTCATGATTTACCAATTAAATAGCACAAATCCTTGTGGTCCAAGGACTGTAATAAGGTGTAATTCATCTTCTTGTTTAAATGCAAATGGCTCAACCGGATTAAGTTTAACTGATCTAGATATCACCGAAGACCCAAACTGTGATCCAGGAGAAAATGCATATTGCCAATTTGTAAGCATGACTGTTGGCACAACCTATGCCTTATTAGTTAATAACTTCAGTGCTAATATGGGATTTACAGTAAATTTTGGTGGAACAGGTACTTTTCAAGGGCCAAACCCAAATATTGTTGCTGCTCCATTAACAATTTGTGAAGGGCAAACAGTAACATTTAATGGTTCAACTTCTGTAAATGTCGCTGGTGGTTTAACGTGGAATTTTTCAAATGGCGGCTCTCCTGCTTCTGCAATTGGCAATGGACCACATGTTATTACATACAACACTCAAGGAACTTTCACTGCAATCTTAAATGGAACCGATGCAAATGGTTGTCAATCAATAGAAACTGTTACGGTGAATGTGAATAATCCACCAGTTGCGCCTATCGTTGCAAATGTATCGTATTGTCAAGGGCAACCATCAACAGCATTAACGGCAACTGGCACAAATTTACTTTGGTATACAAGTGGAATAGGTGGAACTGGATCAGCACTAGCACCAAGTCCTTCTACCTCAACAGTTGGTACAACAAGTTATTATGTTTCTCAAACAATAGCAGGGTGCGAAAGTCCTTTAGCTCAAATTGATGTTACAATTACCCCTCCCCCAACTATGATTGTTCCAGTTTCACTTGCTGATTGTGCAAATAATTTAATCAATTCAACAACATTTTCAAGCACGGAAATTGGTGTAACTTACACTTGGACAAATTCAAATAATACGATTGGAATAGGCACAAGTGGGAATGGAAATATTCCAACATTTACTGGATTAAACACAACAATAAATGACAATATTGGAACAATTACTGTCATTCCTTCGGTTGGAACTTGCAGCGGTACGGCAATCACTTTCACACTTACGATTTTCCCATTACCTCCAGTAAATGCTGGAAGTGATCAATCTATATGTGCTGGAACTGCAATAACATTAATTGCTTCTGGAGCAAGCACATACACATGGGATAATTCAGTTGTTGATGGTACTTCTTTTACACCAGTTTCCACTGCTACTTATACAGTAACTGGCACATCTGTTCAAGGATGTATTTCCAACGATCAAGTTCTTGTTACTATAAATCCAATTCCCACAGTTTCAGCAGGATTAGATTTAATAATTTGTTCTGGACAAACAGCAGTTTTAACTGGAAATGGTGCAAATACTTATTCCTGGGATAATAATGTTACGAATGGAGTCGTCTTTACACCAAGTCCTGCCATTACTACATATACTGTAACAGGCACAACAACTGAAGGATGTTCCTCAACAGATCAAATGACACTGCAAGTTATTCCAATACCTGCTGTTAGTTTTTCCCCAGATTTAACGTTAGGATGCTCCCCTTTTACAGTGAACTTCACAAATACAACGTTGAATTCTGTAAATTGTAGCTGGGATATGGGCAATGGAAATCAATTGATTGGCTGTGGCACAGTGTCTAATACTTTTTTACAAGCTGGTTGTTACGACGTCACATTGACAGTAACTTTTGCTACAGGTTGCACAGCATCATTGACAACTCCAAATAGCGTTTGTGTTGAACCTAATCCAATCGCATCTTTTGTCGCAACACCATCCATACTGAATGAATATGATTCCCAAGCGACATTTAATAATACTTCAGTTGGTGGATCAACTTACGAATGGAATTTTGGTGATAATACTGCAGCATCATTTGAAATAGACCCAACACATGATTATGCTCAGGCTGGTTTAGGGAATTTCCTTGTAACATTAATTGCTTATTCTCCATTAGGCTGCATTGACTCTGTTCAAAGTGTTATTCAAATAAAAGAAGATTTACTATTTTATATTCCAAATACATTCACCCCAGATGAAGATCAGTTTAATCAATGGTTTCAACCAATATTTACTTCAGGTTTTGATCCGTACGATTATACCATGTTGATTTACAATCGTTGGGGAGAGATCATTTTTGAAACCCACAATACAGAAATTGGGTGGAATGGAACGTATGGAATAAATCGCGGACTAGTGCAAGATGGGACCTATAATTGGAAAGTTGAATTCAAAACAACTGATTCAGATGAAAGGGTTATGAAACTTGGTCATGTTAACATTGTGAGATAGACACTTTTGGAATCAGTCCTTATTCAATATGAAGCTAGTTTACTAATATAAGTAGTGGTGGTCCTATGAAAACCAGAGGCCAAATAGCAATAAAAATGTTTTACCCAGAGTGATTCATACTATTTTAGAAAAGGCTTTCAGGGCAGTATCAGCGAAATCAAAGGAAAATAATACTAACAATTCCATCAGATAAAACGAATATAAGCACGAAACGATATTTCGTTATTAATTCTTTGAAATCACTTAAACAATATTTAAGTATTCATTCGCTATTAATCTAATAAGCCACTTCCTCTTGACTTTCTTCCATCATTTCAGCTTGTGCCTTCTCTGACTCGTCATTCACCTTTTTTTCTGCTCTCTTTATCGCTTTCAAAAATGCAGGTTCAATAATAATTTTATTACCAATTATTTTAAAATCACATTTTACCGTTTCCATAAAAGAATCTTCACCACTGAAGGCAGTCCAAACAACAACAGCACCATGCATAATGTCTTTATCCATTTTTAATACTTCAACATTGAAAATCATATCCGAACCATTGCTCACCTTTAAATCAGTAATTTGTTCCTTTTCTGAGTTATAATAAAAATTTTGTGGGTAAATAAAATCTCCTCCAGGATAGAAATTTACAGTAAAATAAAAATCATTAACACCATCACCATTATAATCACCAGCTTTGACATCATAATCTTCAACTTCTCCTAAATCTTTGAATTTAGCTGGATTTTTTTTGATAAACTCCTTTATTAACTTTAATGCTTCTGAGTCAGTTAGGCTTTTTTTAATCTCAGGTTTAACCTCTTTAACAACCGCTGATAAAGTGTCTTTTTGATTATTTTCTGTTGCCTCAACTTTTTTAGTTTCATTTGAGCAAGAGAATAATAAGAATATTAGATTTGCGAAAATTAATACGTTTCTTTTCATAGTTTATCATTTAATATAGTCGATTTTACTTGATTTTTTGTTTGTGTAATCAATTATAAAATTGAATATGAAGAATCTAAGTTTACTAAAATATTACCTCATAAATGTAAATGTATTAGCATCACAGCATTCACCTAGAAATATTTCCAAGTAAAAACACTTCTCTTTTACATTATAATACAAGGTCATATTATCTGAAGTAATAATATCAAAAGAGCCGATAGTTGCTCCGAAATGGAAAGATTAAACGATCCTAGCTAATCCCTGTCCTAAATAAGGGGTAAATTATAATTTCATTATCTCAAGAAAGAGACCCCAATCGAAGAAAAAAAATGAACTAATAGTTTTAGGGTTTAGAGAAAAATTCAACATCTTTAAGTGTTACGCTTCCATTAATGCTAAAAGTTATTTCAGATTTACACACTTTATGGGAGGCTACCTTTTTTTTCAGAAATGACACAATTTTTATTGCAAAATTGAATAACTAACCAAATGAAAAATTGGCACAGTATTAACTCATTTATCCATTTTAATCCCTTTACAAACGCCACTATTGAGAATTATTGCAAATTCACCCTTATTTGAGCTTCCAATCCCATTTAAAAAACTAATCAATTCCTTTCTTCCTTTTTTCATCTCGTTATCAAACATGTTCTTAGCACCAACTTTACCCAAATCTTCATATTGCTTGTCGCACCAACATTGCTGAATTTCATATTTTACCCTATATAACAATGGAATATCATATGTATTCTTCTGATAAGTTTGTTTATATACACCTAGGATATTTTTACAATTTTCAAAATCTCTCTTATTATGTACAAGCTTGTAATAATCATAAATTGTCATATAATCCTCAGATTTACCATTAAAATAACTTGAATTATTAATAGTAGGATCCCATAATTGTGTCAAATTAGATTTACCGTTATTTAAAGGACTGGAATTTGTGTAGGTATAAGTCATCATCATGAAATTAAGTTTACCTGAATTGTATATAGACCTCAATTGCCCCCTAAAAGTAAAATCTCTTATTTGGCTTTCAACTGGCGAATCTAACGGATTATACCCTAATGTTGTGCTTACTTCCAAAGCTATTGAATTAATTAAATTAATGCATGAATCCATTTTTACAAAAATATCGGTCCCGTCTGGGTCTACCTTTTTTTGAAACATACCCTTAAACTTATCGTTATTGTATGCATTATTTAAGGCTTTCATCATTTTAATAAAATTACCAAAATCTGAAGAACTTCCTTTTAGTTGAATTAATTGAGTAATTTGTGTTGTTATTGAATTTAATAAATCAATAGATAAAAAATGTGGTGCATATTCATTTGGTGTATGACTATCTAAACTAACCCAATATGTTGGATCATAAAATCCATTTAAAATTGTTCTATATCTACCCATATCCTCTACAAGTTCTCGAACATCAGGATCTATAACAACAGGTTTTACAACACAACTTTTCGTTGCTTCATCATAAAGCATTCCTTTGCTCTCGCATTCCTTTTTCTTTGCTTCGAATGCTATTTCCTCATTTTTCTTTATTTCAGCAAGGTATTCTTGATCTGATCCTTTAACAACACGAATGTAATATCCATTACCTTGATTAACCGGTATTCCAATCTTTTTCACATCAATATAATTTTCTCCAACACTTATTTGAGCCACGGAATTGTTTGCCCAGTAGGAAGTACTACCATTTAAATATCCAAACTTGTCTATTGTTCCGATGCCGCCTGAACTTCCGTCATGCATAATTGCGCCACCTGGGAGTAAACCAAGTTGATAACTGTCACTTCCATTCCATCCTCCCTTTCGATTTTTCTCTTCAACTTTCTCCTTCGTTTTAGGTATATATTTACCTTTTAAATAGCGCGTATTTCTACAAAGATCACAAGGATTATTATTTTTTTGTTGATCGGACCAATAATTGCACTTTGTACAAGGTATATTTTCATTATAACCGCCAACATCAACATATTTGAACGTGGTTTCATAGGAAGGCGCAGCAATTAATGTTGAAGATTTGCCGTTTACCTTTAAAACTAAATCTTCCCATTCTTTAACAGTAGCTATATGACAATTGTCAGGAGCTAATCCTCTTGGGTCTAACATACAATAGGCATTATACATTTTCCCATAAATTAATCCGTTTTTAGAATCAAAATTATAATAACACCAAGCCGGCGTTTTGCTCGAAGCAAATTTTACCCATTCAACAGTTGATTTTGCTTGTGGTATCAAATCTCCGTTCCTAAATTTATCCGTATTTAGGTTTTCTGACAACCAAGTTGAATTTCCGATTACAACTGTTTTGTAAACTTTTCCATCACGAGCATCAGTTAATGTTCCAGTTTGAGACATTAAATACCCAAAAAGAAAATTAAACAATAGTAGTATTTTGTATTTCATAAGATTATAATTATTAATATTTATTAGAATTTGAAAGTTGTCCTAAAAAACAATTGCTAATTGTTACATCGATTATAAAACAAATCCTTTTCATGATTTTTTTTGAAGTGAAATTTAAGCCATAAATTTAATAAAACCAATACAATTATTCTATTTTTTTAGGTATTTATTATAATATAACCTAATCATGAACAAAATTATTTACCAATTCTGTTATCATAATCATAGAAACCATTTTGAAATGCTGGATAGAATCGTCAATACCTTGGATTACTATAAAGAAATGAACGAGATTAAACGGTTTACATACAATCAAGATTTTTTCAAAAAAAATAAAGAAGTTATCCTTGTTGATATTATTCCTGATTTTATAAACCCTGTGATTCATTCTTTTGATGTAAATGAATCAGAAATTCTTGAAAAAATAACGCAAATAACACTTGATTTTGTTAAAACAAATCTTGATCCTGAGAAAACGCTAGTTATCCGTCTAATTCAAAGTTTAATTAACTTAAATTTAAGCGATTGTGTATGTTCAATTTGGCTTTTCAAAAGTTCTAAGCTCTCTAAACACAAAATGTTGATTCTCGAATTAATAAATAATAGTAGATTTTAAGATGTGATGTAAATTGTGTGGTAATATTTAAAACAATAAACCCTTAATCTTTTAAAATCAAGGGTTTATATTTTTTGTTCGTTGTGGTCCCACTTGTACCACAAATAATAAAATTTTATTACATTTATCATATAAAACAAAGATTTACAATGGTTTAAAATTAGTATTTAACCATAAAAACCTTATATTTGTTTTAACAAATGTTTTAACAATATGAGATCTGTCAAACCAATTTTATGGAGTAGGCCAACATCAGACGGCCAATATCAAATAAAAATTAGAATCACCGAAGACAGAAAAGCAAGATACATTAACGTTGGTATTAAAGTAAAAAAAGGTGATTGGAATGAGAATAAAGACAGGGTGAAAACAAGTCATCCTAATTCTGAATACTTTAATAATCTTATTGAAACTTTTCTGTCCCGTTATTTTGGTGGAGAACAATTAATTAAAAAAGATTCTATTCAGGGAAATGGAACTCTTGGATTACTCTTTGAAATGCGAATCAAAGATTTTGAATCACAATCACGAATGTCTGCGGTTAGAAGATACCATACACTTTTAAAACATTTTAAAACATTAAATTTTGATAAAATTCAAGTAAAAGAATTATCAATTGCTCATAGACAAAGGTTGGATACTTATTTTATCAGTGAATTAAAAATTGAACCTTCAACAAGACACTCTTATCATAAAGCGATCAAAACAACTTTGAATTATGCTAAGGGTCTGCCGAATTCCTTTCAATTGCCAAAGGATGACATTTACTTCAATCACAAAGTTCAATACAAACCTAAAATTAAAGTTTCATTGAAAAGTATTGAAATTCATAAAATGTTTGATTCAACTAACTATGGGTTACAAACGGAGAAACAAATCTTCGCAATACACTTATTCCTTTTTAGTTTTTCTACAATGGGAATGCGATTTAAAGATGTTTTATTACTTAAGTGGAGTAATATTGAGTTGGGAAATTTAAAGTATGTGATGTCAAAAAATCAAAGGGAGATGAAAGTGAAATTGAATGAGCACATTGTGAATATTCTCAAGTTTTTTCTTCCTTCTCAACTATATTTTAATCCATATATTAATAATAAAATGGAAGACCAAAAATTCAAAAACTCACTTTCAACGGAGATTTATAAACTTGAATCTGAATTTTATTATTTAAAGGCACAACAAACTTCTCTTGATATTATGTCATCAATTACCTCAAGAAAGGACAAACATCCCGAATCACCCAAACTTGAAAAAATCATTCAGAAAAGAGATTATCTATTAATTGAATTAATAAAACAATATGCAAAAACAAATGATGGTTATATTTTCACAGATAAGTTTGATGATAATTTAAATTACCAACAAATATATAATAGAGCTGGATCCTTAAATGCAATAATTAATTTAGAATTGAAAGGGGTGTCTAAATTATTTGGAATTAGTAAATTCTCCTTTCACTCTGCCAGACATACTTTTGCTTATTTATCAAGAAAAAACAATATAGACATTTATTTAATTAGTAAATGCTTGGGACATTCTTCTTTATCTATAACAGAGCAATATTTAAGAACTTTTGAAGAAGAAGAGGTTTACGTCGCAAATGATAGGATGGTTCCATTTATTAGTCAATTTTATAAACAAGAGTAATTACCCTCCATTCCATCAACCCCCTCCTCCCCCCATCTTATATCCCTATGGGGTATCCCTCCCCCTAATAGAAGTTCTTCTGTATAAAAGACCCCTACAATCCCTCAAATAAAATAATCGTCATAAAAAAATTTTATAAAATTTTCAGAAAAAAGAGGATCCTTTGGATGAATCAATCATCCATTTATTAAAAAAGGATAGTCAGATAGTATGGATCTTGACTTTACCATAGTATCTGACTATTTATTATTATGTATTCTAAAGAAATTAAAAAAATTGAAATTATTAATGGTTTAAACGCGATAAAGAAAGTAGGATCAAAAAAAATTGATTTAGTTGAAATTGAGTTTTTTCAACATAATTATAGTAGCCAACTTGAAAAGTTAGACAGGACAATAATTTCCAACGTAATCACTAAAATACTGCGTGTAATTAAAGAAAGTTTAAAATCTGAACTCAAGAAAGTTCTTAATATATGTTTTGTAACTGAATTAGAACCCAATTACGAGGTTGGGGAATACCATTACGTCACCTTCAGGTTTTTATTATTGGGGAAAGATTTGGACGGGATTAAGGAGAAACTTATGAACCCCTTGGAGGCAATTGTCCTTGATGAAATTGGAGGTGGAATAACGATAGAATACAAACATAATATGTCCCACCCCGAAGTAATGAGCGAACTTTTACCAATTGATACACTAACCCCCAAACAACCAAAAACAACAGATAAAAAGCTCAAATCATATTATTCTGACGAATTATATGAAGTGGCAAAGACACCAATTATGGAATTTAACCCCCGATCTCTTGAGCGTGGGGTGATTACAATCCAACTTAACTAATACCTTAACTAACAATTTTTACTGGACTTTATGATTATGATACTAAACAAAATAAAAGAAGAACAGGGATGGTTTTTCGTTAAAATAATGATGGATCTTCAAATCTTTATGAGAAATTTTGGAAAGATTGGAATAAGCGGATACTACCGCTTACTTTCTAACTCCCCTCATATTTTTCTTGGGAGAACAAATCGTCAGTTTTTTAAATCCTCTTTTAAAGAGGGGTTTTATCGTTCTTCAATAACAAATGATGAGGTCAATATTGTGTTGGTATTAAAATGTGATAACCCCAACAATTTGGAGAGATATAAGGGGGAGTTAGTCATCCGAATAAAGAAACTATCATATGCAAATATTGAAGAGGGAGGAATTGATGAGCTTCCGTCGGAAGATAAAATGTTGTTAGGTTTAAGATATGGTATTCAACAATACCAAAAGATATTAGAAACTTACACCAAGAATATTACTACTAACACGAAAAAGTATG
>CANNKP010000049.1 GCA_947505255.1 Flavobacteriales bacterium | reverse complement strand
CCCAACCCAACTGCATCCAAAATAAGTGTTAAAGCCTCTTTGGAATTAATTGGTTCACAATTCATTGTCTATGATCAATTGGGGAAAGAAGTTAAGTCAGGTGTAATAACATCTGAAGAAACAGAAATAGATTTATCAAATTTAACTGAAGGTGTTTATCTCTTTAAAGTAGGTGCAGATATGACGGAATCTTTTAAAATTATTAAACAGTAAAAATCTTTACTTTAAACTAACTTAAGTTGAACATCATGAAAAATATTTTAGCCCTATCTGTCATTTTATGCTTTTTTCAATCATATACTCAGGATTTGCCTAATTTCTCCATGAAAGGCAAGTACATTTACTTCTTGTTTGACAATGTGAAGCTTGATAATTCTAAAAAATGCCTTTCTGGTTATGTCGATGAATCTGCACAACCTTCATGTGAAGTGAAATGTGAAGAAATAAACGGAAAGCATAAAAAGAAAAATGCATTTTACTTTGGTGATATAGCGGTTTACGCAGACGCAATGATAATGAATTATCCCGTTAAGTGTCAAGATACTGCACAAATTAATGGTTTTATAATGATGCCAATAAAGAAAAATTTGTCTCAGATTACAGGACTTGGCACCATCCCTGGTCTTATCGTTAAATACAACTCTAAAAACTTAGTTGATCAGTCAATAGAATTTTCTGGAGAAATTATTTTCACGTCTAAAAATGAGTATTTCATAAAGTTTAAAGGGTTTAAGCTAATTAATGGTTATACTGAAAAGGATGAAGAGATTATTGAGGAGCTTGAATTAGGAGAATTATACAACGCAGTGAAAAGCAGTGAAAATCCTAAAAAAAATGAAATTGATTTTTTCATTGAATTTAACCAAATTGTTGATGAACTAAACACTATGTTCAATGAAGTCATCAAAGAAGCTTATGAAATTGATGAGTTATGATGAAAAATCTTTAAATCTATTAAAAAGCATCCATTGGGTGCTTTTTTTTGATTACAAGCTATGGTAAAATGACAACTTATAATTAGAAATAAAATTCCCAATTTTACTTAACTATACAAATGTTGGAAATGAAATACAAAAAAACTCCAGACCTCAATAAACTTCGCCCCGTTTTATTTTGGGATACTGATATTTCCAAAATAGACTGGGCTAAACAAAAAAATGCAATTATCAAACGTGTTTTTGAGCGAGGGAATATAGAAGAGAAACAACTGATTTCTGAATTTTATAGTGTTGAAAATTCAAATTGATTATGAATAGAAGTTCATCAAAACTTTGCACCATAAATACTGGGAAGTAATTAAGTTGGATTTGCTAGATTTTGTAAAATGAAGATTTATTCGGCAGAATAAAGGATTATTTCAGTAAAAGTAAATGTTATAAATAGCATTCCTGAAGCTAACTGAAAAAATTAAAAGGTTAGTAATTTTGGATTTGTATTATTTCGCCTTTCAAACTAACTTAGTGACCCAAAACCAACCCCATGTCATTCAAAAAAATCTCAGAATCAGAAACAACGATCACGGAATTAATGATTCCTTCTTACGCCAATTTTGGAGGGAAAGTACACGGTGGATTTTTGTTGTCGCTCATGGACAAAGTAGCGTATGTAGTGGCTTCCAAGCATAGTGGAGGCTATTGTGTAACGGTTGCGGTTGAAAATGTTGAGTTTTTGACTCCTGTTGAAGTCGGGGAATTGGTTTCAATGAAAGCATCCGTGAATTATGTTGGCAGAACAACCATGATTGTTGGAATTCGTGTTGAATCCTTGCAACCCAAAACAGGTGTTGTGAAACATACTAACTCTTCTTATTTTACAATGGCAGCAAAAGATGAGAATAACGAATTAAAGCCTGTTCCTGGGCTTATTCTTGAAAGTCAAACTGAGTTGCGCCGCTTTTGTGAGGGGCGACTAATTCGAGATTTCTCCAAACAGAAAAGGGATATTTTGAAATCGGACATGATTGATGTGCCATTTGAAGGAATGGTTGAGATGTGTGAATCTGAAAATTGTAGCATTTCTTTAATGTAGCAGCAAGGACTCAAAAAATATGTCCACGAATTACACGAATTTCCACGAATTTAGACCATTTGAAGACGCTCTATTTATCTGCAAAATTGTTCTCGGGTGTCACACTATGTTTTTATCCTATCATTAAAATTCGAATAATTCGGGGACAGAATATAGATTGGTTTTAACACAGAATTAACATCCCATGTTGAGCCTATTCTTTTTTTCTTTAACTTTGGTTTACAAAAATTATAAAACTATTTAATTATGAAAAAACTATTACTTGTTATTACCCTAGTGACTGTTGCGATTACAAACACTTTCGCACAATGTACGCCAGACATTACAAATCCGGCTCCAAATTATGCAGATTCAACTTTTGGTGCTTGGCCAGATACCGTTACTAACTTTGGGGCTGCGGCTGTTGGTGTAGCTTACACACAAGATTTACAATTTAAAGTTCCTTTAGATGCTGGAGATGTTGACCCTTTATTAGCTGGTTCAGCAATTCAAAGTTTCACTGTGGATGCGGTGAATGGTTTGCCTATAGATGGTAGTGTAGGTTACGCTTGTAACATTGCATCTTGTACGTTTGCTGGAGGAACTGTTGGTTGTGCTCAACTATCAGGTACTTTTTCTACACCTGGTGTTTACCCAATCACAATAGATGTGACTGGAGTAATTCTTGTACAAGTATTACCACCACCAGTACCTCCTATTCCTGTAGATGCTCCATACCAGTTCGTTGGGTACAAAATTGTTGTTGGAACAGCTGGAATTGTAGAGGCAATCATCAATCCAATTACTGTTCATCCAAATCCTGCTAATGATCATATTACAATTGAAGGATTGAATGAGCAAATGAAAATTACTTCTTTAGTAATTACAAACATGGAAGGAAAAGTAATTAAGAATATCGATGTTACTTCTGCAACAATGGATGTAAACTTGAATGGTTTTGATAACGGTGTTTATTTCGTTGTTGTTAACCACGCTGGTGGAACTGAAACTATGAAATTCATTAAAGAATAATACACTTCTTTTAATAAAATTAAAAGTCCCGATTTATATTTAAATCGGGACTTTTTTTGCGCAAAAAATTATTTTAATTTAAGACCTCTTCAACGTTTATTTTGATTCTTTCACACAGCGTATCAGTTGGAAGATCGCTCTCATCATTTCCAAAAGGATCTTCAATTTCTTCAGCTAGAACTTCCATACTTACGAGTACATAGAAAACAAACGTTGCAATCAATGCCGAGAAATAACCAAATTGAATGACAAAAGCCAAAGGCAAACTCATGACATAAATAAAGATGAATTTCTTTATAAACAAACTATAAGAAACAGGAATCGGCGTGTTTTTTATACGTTCACAAGCACCGAGACTATCCATTAAAGCATTCAGGTTTTTATCCAAAATAATAAATTCTTCCTCCGTTAATTTGGTTGCTTTTTTTAGCTCAATTAATTTAATATACATCACCTCACAAATTGCTAGTGGAACATGGTTTTTAACTAGTAGCAAATCAAACTGCTCTTTTGTAAGTATTAATTCGTCAAAATTAACTCCTTTTCTTAAATGTTCTTTTGCGGCAAAAGCAAAATTTGGAAGCATGTTTTTAAAAAATTCTTTGTCTTCTTTTTCTGCAAGAATAGCCGATAATTTAATGGATAAATTCCGCGTGTCATTCACAATTTCCCCCCATTTTTTTCGACCTTCCCACCAACGTTCGTATGCTGTATTTGTTCTAAAAACAAGTAGCAAAGAAAGTACAAAACCAATAAGCGAATATATTGCAATTAATTTCTCAAGAACTATTGCATTCGGAAAATAACGAAGCGTTATAAACGCTATAAGCAATGTGAAAATTCCAATATATAGTATTTCTTTCCGCAGGATACGAAATGTATCACTTTTGTGAAAAGCGAAAATGAGTTTTATCCAACTCTTTGGGTTATAATCTACCATCTTTAGCTAAACTTTTTAGACAAAGATAACATTCAAAGAATAAATTTTCATGTTAATAATTTAACAAGTACTTGCATAGGGTTTCGGGTTGTTTACTTTTGTCTTGTTAAATACTGAACATGGAGATCACACCTGAAATTAAAGACCGATTAGAACAATTGAATGATAAATATTCATCTCTTGGTCAAGACTTGTTATCCTACTTAGATGGATTATTATATGCTGATACTGTAAAGTATTGGGACTATATTGAATTAGATACGCTATTAAGTCTTCAAAAACCACGAACAAATTTTCCAGATGAGCACATTTTTATCATGTATCATCAAATAACTGAATTGTATTTTCAATTAGCTTTAAAGGAATTTGAGCAATTAGCTGACACCAAAGAATTGACTGAAAAGTTCTTTATTGACCGTGTTTCTCGTATAAATCGCTATTTCGATGCATTGATTATCAGTTTTGATATCATGTCAAAAGGAATGGATCAGAAACAATTTATGCAATTCAGAATGTCTTTATTGCCTGCCAGTGGATTTCAATCAGCCCAATATCGTTTCATAGAAATGTATAGCACCGATTTCATTAATCTTGTTGCAAAAGATCATCGTTCTAATTATTCTTCCTCTTCCTCTATTGAAGAAATGTATGAGCATATTTATTGGAAAGCTGGTGCTACAGAAATGGGAACAGGTAAAAAAACCTTGACACTTATTCAATTTGAAGAACGTTACCAGGAAGAGTTTCTAAAATTAGGTAATGAATGTCAAAAAAGAAATTTATGGCAAGTTTATAACAAGTTAAGTCCTGAAGAACAAAAATCTGAAAAAGTAATCAATGTTCTTCGGCACAATGATATCAATGTAAATATTAACTGGCCATTAGCTCATTATAAATCTGCTGTTCATTATTTAAACAAGGACTCAGCCGATATTGCAGCAACTGGTGGAACAAATTGGCAAAAATATTTGCCTCCAAGATTCCAAAAAAGAATTTTTTATCCCGCATTATGGACGTCAAAAGAAATCGAAGATTGGGGCAAGGAATGGGTTGAAAACGCGCTAAAATGAAACTGATGGTTTTTTAGTGATGAGTGTGGAGTGTGGAGCGCGGAGTGATGAGTGCGAAGTGTGGAGCGCGAAGTGATGAGTGTGGAGTGTGGAGCTGATAGCTGCAAATAAACAGCATCTCGACTATCGCTCGATTACCGTTTATTTGCAGATCGATGACCGTTTATTTACTGCTCGGTGTCCGTTTTGATTATTTCGAGCATTTCAGCCATTGTTTCAAAATGAAAATCAGCAAGAATTAATTTTGGTTCTGGATGGTGTGTTTTTTCAGGAATACAAACGACATGCATGCGTGCAGCTTTTGCAGAAATTATTCCGTTTAAAGAATCTTCAATTACTAAACATTTCAAAGATTGCACATTAAGTTGTTCAGCAACACTTAAATAAACAACTGGGTGTGGTTTTCCAAAAATCTCATCCTCAGCTGAATGAGTGAAATCAAAAAAGCTTGCAATTCCCAATACATCTAAAATTGTATCTATTAAAACCCTATAAGAAGAAGTTGCGAGTCCAATTTTTTTATTTTGACTTTGTAAAAAATGCAACATTTCAATCACTCCTTCTAATGGCGCACCATTCTGCTTAATTAATTCTATCATTCGCTCTACAATCAACATTTCAACTTCTCGTGGTGAAACATTTTTCCAACCTTCGTGTTGATGCCAAAAGCGTATCACTTCATCCAAACGCAAGCCAACAGTTTTCTGAAAATCTTGTTTTGTTAGTGCTGATCCTATAGAATGAAAAACTTCTTCCATAGCAATTTTCCATAACGGTTCCGAATCGATGAGTACGCCATCCATGTCAAAGATTACAGCATCAAATTGGTTTAGATCTAGTTTCATTTAAACGTTTTTTTGTGAAGAAATGGTCCCCCAAGAAGTGGGTGTTTTTCCGTTGCAAGATATATTACCTTATTTGAAAAAATCACAAGCGCTTCTCGTTGAGCAAGTTTTTTAAATTTTTTTGTTCCCCAACCCTTTGATTGAATGGAATGCGAATCATCTTCATTTAATTGAACTGTTCTGATTTGCGAATACGTTAATACGGCAACTATTCCATTATCATAATCAATCGAAGTTACAAGATCTGCTATTCCTTTGCTTTTAACTTTGTTCAAATAATCAATTTGCTGCTTCTTTTGAGTTGCACTATAGCTGCCTGGTTGATCTGAAATTTGATATTCTACTGGAAATCTATTCCAATCAAGATATCCGTCTTTTTTTGAAGCTTTTGGTTTCTTGGATTCATTTTTAGTGATTAAATGAAGTGAATCTTCTTTCCAATAAATTGCCTCACAATTGTATTTGAATCCAGTTTGTTTTGGTGGAAAAAGAGTTTGATCTGGGTATGAATAAAAAATCTTTTGTACGCTAATGGAATCAGCTTGAAAAGCTTGATCCGCGTTTAATTTGAGAACACATAAATCCTTTCTATCATTCAAATTATTTCCAACATCTGCGATGAATAAATTCCCTTTATCGTCCATTGTTAAATCCTCCCAATCAGTATTCGGAGCATTTATCACGCGGCATTTTTTTAATATATCTCCTTTTAAATTGATGAAAAAAATATCGGGTGAATTACCGCTATCGTTTATTGCAATCAGAATTGAATCATTCAGTTTTTCAAGCCCTGAGATTTCATTAAGCGCCTTCGGTAATTTAAACTTGTCTTGAGAAAAAGTACAATTAGCACCAATTATGAAGAATAAAAGAATGGATAAACGCATCATACGGTTAATTCATTACAACACGCACCACTTCAATTCGCCTGTCACTGACTTCTTCAATAATAAACATTTTATCATCAATTTCTATTGTTGCTCCGGCTTCAGGAATGGATTCTAATTCGTGAATTAACATACCGCCAAGCGTTTCATATTCTTCAGAATCGTTCAAATTCAATTTATATTCTTCGTTGAGGTAATCGATTTCTACACGCCCAGAAAATAAAAACTCTGTTTCACTTATTTTTTGTTCTAACATGTCTTCCACATCGTGTTCATCTTCAATTTCGCCAAAAATTTCTTCAATTACATCTTCAATCGTTACTATTCCTGCTGTACCACCGTATTCATCAACAACAACAACGATATTTCCAGCCTGTTTCGTAAATATTTCAAGAAGTTCTTTTCCTGGAATTGCAGCAGGAACAAAGCTAATTGGGAGGAGAATTTGCTTAATTGAAGCTGGTCTTTTAAAGAGCTCAAAAGAATGCACATACCCTATGATGTTATCGATAGAAGTTCTATATACAAGGACTTTTGATAATCCCTTTTCAATAAATATATTTTTTAATATTTCAATTTCCTCCTCTACGTCTACGGCAATAATTTCTGTTCGAGGAATCATGCAATCACGCGCTTTTATATTTGAAAAATCCAATGCATTTTGAAGAATTTGCATTTCATTTCCTAAATCGTGTTCTTCTTTAATCCGAGAAGAAAGGTCTTGAACGTAATGTTCGAGATCAATTTTAGAAAACACTTTTTCTGAATTTGTTCTATCTGTTTTTAATATTCTCAACACTAATCCACTTACAAACATGACTATTTGTGTAGGAATATAAAGCAAGATGAAAAGAACCAACATCGGAACAGTTGCTATTTTCAAAAAACTGTTAGGATTAATTTGGACTAAGGCTTTTGGTAGAAATTCAGATACGATTAATACTAATAATGTAGATAAAACAGTTTGAATCAATAAAATTAAACCTGGTCCTGTTACTCCCCAATCTACAATAATTGGGTCTAATATTATAGCTGCGTTTATACCAAAAAGAACCAAGGAAATATTATTACCGAGCAACAATAATGCTATAAAGAAAGATTCCCTTTTATAAAAAAATCCGGCAATGCGACCATTAAATGTTCCTTTATTCCTTTCTAATTCAACTTTTAAACGGTTAGAAGAAAGAAAGGCTATTTCCATGCCTGAGAAGAAGGCACAAAATATAAGTGAAATTGAAATTATTAAAACAGCAAAAGAAGGATCCATTAAAAATTATTCTTATTGCAAGATACAAAAACGAATTTAAACAACATCAAAACCTATGTCTTTGCGATAGTTAGCGCCTTCAAACTCAATTTTAGCTGCCGATTCGTACGATTTAGCTAATGCTACTTGAAGGTTTTTACCATATGATGTTATCGCTAAAACTCGTCCACCAGCAGAAAGAACGGCAGGACCATCAGAGCTTGTTCCAGCATGAAAAACAATACTATCAGCGATTGTGTTCAAGCCATAAATCTGTTTTCCTTTTTTGTAATCTCCAGGATATCCGCCCGCAACCATCATAACAGTTGCAGCACATTTGTCAACAAATTGAACGTCTCTTTCTGATAATGTATTTGACGCTACGCCTTCAAAAAGATCCAATAAATCGGATTTTAAACGTGGAATGATGACTTCTGATTCAGGGTCACCTAAGCGACAATTATATTCAATTACATACGGCTCGTTCTTGACATTAATTAAACCAAAGAAAATAAATCCTTTATATGGAATATTATCTTGTCTTAATCCTTTAATTGTAGGAATAATAATTTGATTTTGCACTTTATCCATGAATACTGGATCAGCAAAAGGAACTGGAGATACTGCTCCCATTCCTCCTGTCATTAAACCTGTATCTCCTTCACCGATTCGCTTGTAATCTTTTGCTTCTGGCAAACGTTTGTATGAATCTCCATCAGTAATAACAAATACAGATAATTCTAATCCTTTCAAAAATTGTTCAATTACAACTCTTGAACTCGCTTCACCAAATTTCGCGTCTGCCAACATGTTTTTAAGTTCGGCTTTTGCTTCTTTTAAATTATCTAAAATCAACACACCTTTTCCGGCTGCTAATCCATCTGCTTTTAAAACAAAAGGTGGATTCATTCCTTCTAAAAACTTATATCCTTGTTCTAATGTGTCTTTTGTAAACGTAGCATATTTTGCTGTTGGAATGTTGTGTTTATGCATAAATTGTTTCGCATAATCTTTGCTTCCTTCAAGTTGAGCCGCTTCTTTACTTGGACCAATTACTGGTACTTTTTTTAATAAATCATCTGCTAAGAAAAAATCATGAATTCCTTTTACTAAAGGCTCTTCAGGACCTACAACAACCATATTAACGTCATTTTCTAAAACGAATGTTTTTATCCCTTCGAAATCTGTTGGGTTAATATTTACGTTCTTTCCATGTTGCTTAGTACCAGCATTTCCTGGCGCAATGAACAGCTCCTCTAACATGGAACTTTGTGCCATTTTCCATGACAATGCGTGTTCTCTCCCACCGGAACCAAGCAATAATACTCTCATTTTAATTTTTTTGCTTTTAGCAATATTTTAATAGTGATTCTAAAATTGCCTTCCCATCTTCATTCGCTAAAAAACGATCAGCGGCTCTTTCTGGGTGAGGCATCATTCCAAAAACATTTTTTCCTGCATTCGTAATACCTGCAATATTCAATAAAGCTCCGTTTGGATTGTCAATATCATTAATTGATCCATCCTCTGAACAATATTTAAATAATATTTGGTCGTTATCTTCTATTTTCTTTAGAACATCTTCTGCGGCATAAAATCTACCTTCGCCGTGCGCAATTGGAATTTTATATGCTTTATCTTCGCTCAACCCTTTTGTAATTGGTGCTGACGTTGAAACAGATTTTAAAAAAACATTTTTACAAATGAACTTTTGGTTGTTGTTGTGCAAAAGGGCGCCATCCAATAGTCCAGATTCAGTTAATATTTGAAATCCATTACAAATTCCCATCACATAACCACCTTTATTTGCGTGATTTATTACTTCACCCATGATTGGAGAAAGTTTTGCAATTGCACCAGAACGCAAATAGTCACCAAAGGAAAAACCACCTGGTAAAACAACAAAATCCACACCTTTCAAATCGGTATCCTTGTGCCATAAACGTTCAACTTTTTGTCCCATGATGTCTTGTAACACATACACCATATCTTCATCACAGTTTGAACCGGGGAAAGTAACTACTCCAAATTTCATTATATCAAGAATTTTTAGGTAAAACTAACATATAAATATTCGGTGCAAAATTAGTCAAATTAACACAATGGTTACCTCTTATTAAATGAAAAATTTAATGATAGAATATGCAATGGTTAAATAGAATAAAACAGACGCCATTATACCAAATGTTTTATGAATAAATGAGAATGCTAGGAAAATAGACAGTGGTAACATTAAAAAACTAAAGCGTTCAATTTGACGATAAATAATGAAATCAACTACTCCAAAAATCAATCCGATGAATAATAACCAATATAAAATTCTAACCAATTTCTTCAATCGAATGGAAGAGGTTTGCATTCTTCCCCTGATGCTCACAATACTTAGTAAGAATAGTAGCGTAAATAATACTGCTGTTACTAAGAAATCCGTTTGTTTATTTGTATAATTTGTGGTTTGTTCCAACACTTTGAATTCAATTTCATTTCCTGAATACCAAAGATATGTTCCTGCATAAATCAACGGTATTAAAAAAGCAATTAAGCCCAACATAGTTTCTCTAAAAACAAATGGTCTAACATTCCAAACCATAATAAAAACAAGCGGAAAAACGACAATCATTGGGGGGTGAAATGTCGCCGCAACTCCTGCGAAAAAAAGTCCGTTAAAAACATTTCGTCTTCCATCTTTGTTTTGATTCAATTTAAAAAACTGATAGAGCATAAGAATGATGCAAGAATGTGCTATTAAAAGTCCATCAATGCTATAGAATGAATGGTAAAAAGACATTAGAACCACATACAGCAATGATGACATATAGCTGTTTCGTTCAAAAAATTCATTGGTATTATAAATCCAACTAATCCCAAAAGCATTCAAACAAATTAAAATAGCTGCAGAAATTGAGGC
Organism: Flavobacteriales bacterium; assembly: GCA_947505255.1. Taxonomy (GTDB): domain Bacteria; phylum Bacteroidota; class Bacteroidia; order Flavobacteriales_D; family Crocinitomicaceae; genus M0103. The sequence goes on along the minus strand of CANNKP010000049.1, from coordinate 4,164 downwards.
AATTTTAGGAAAAAGGACAATAGATTCTCCCCAAAACCCAAGGTTTGAAATGGGTTTGTACGTGTAATAATTAGTTTGTTGATTTAATAGAAAATACCCATAAATGATGAAGGGAATCAACAACAAAACACCAGCTCTATTTCCTAAAAATAATTTTACCACAGGGCGAAGATACTGAAAAGTGTTTCATCAAAAAACAATGTCTATTTGTTAATCTTATTTTTACTTGATACTTTATTTTTTTCCGTTATATTTGCTCGAGAAGATGGAAAATAAGTGTTGTTGAAATAAAAAATTTATACTATGTCACAAGAAAAAACAAAATATTCAGATAGTGAACTGGAAGAATTCAAAGAATTGATTGAATTAAAATTGGAAGAAGCGCATGTTGATTATTCCCTTTTGGTTGGTTCTTTATCGCACAATGACGACCACGGAACCGATGATACAGGCAGAACGTTTAATATGATGGAAGATGGTTCGGAAACTTTATCGCGAGAAGAAGTTGCGCAATTAGCTGCTCGTCAAGAGAAGTTTATTCAAAGTTTACAAGCAGCTCTTATTCGTATCAAGAACAAAACGTATGGTTTGTGTCGTGTAACTGGGAAATTAATCCCGAAAGAAAGATTGAGATTAGTACCACACGCAACAATGAGTATTGATGCAAAAAACGCACAAAATAAATAATTCTGTGAAAAAGAATCTATTGATAGTGGGGGCCATGGTTGCCCTCATTTTGTTTTTAGACCAAGTCGTTAAGATTTATATTAAAACACATTTTTCTCCTGGGGAGGATTATCCTATTTTGGGCGATTGGTTTGTATTAGAATACATTGAAAACCAAGGGATGGCTTTTGGAACTACTTTTGGGAATCAAATGTGGCACAAATTGGCGCTCAGTATTTTCAGAGTAGTGGCGATAATCGGAATTTGTTATTATTGGTACAAACAAGCCAAAGAAGGTGTTCGAACAGAATTTTTAATTGCCATTGGACTAATCTTAGCTGGAGCAACAGGAAACCTCATCGATTCAATGTTCTACGATTTTGTGTTCCCTTATGATCCGTGCATGGGATTCAATCATTTAGAAGGTTCTGGAATTAAAACTGATTGTGGAATTTTTGGTGAAATAGAAACACGTCATAAAGGTTTCCTTTTAGGAAATGTTGTAGACATGTTTAAATTTCAAGTAAATTGGCCGGAATGGATGCCTTGGTTGGGGGGGAAAGAAGTTTTTCCTGCAATTTGGAATGTTGCTGATGCATCGATAACATCTGGTGTAATTTTAGTGTTTATTAGACAACGGAAGTATTTTCCGAAGAAGAAGGTTAAGGAGATCCGAGAGCCGAGAGCTGAGAGCTGAGACTTGTTTCTTGTAAACTAAAATAATTCTCAGAATAAGAATCGTATTCTTCTCCAAAAATTAAACCTCCAACTACTTTACCAACCCTCTCAAAAACAAAACTTCTTCTTCTAATGCTTTTATTCTTGATTCATATTGTTCAATCAGTTTTTCAGGAATTTGGTTGATAAATTGATTAAATTTACCTGATTGGGTACAATTATGAAATACTAAATTATCATCAAAAGAAACTAAATCGGTTGGTTCCATTTCGAAAATTTTCGAAATAGTTGTAATTCTATCCCAATCCAATTTTATTTCATCGCATTCTAATTTACTGTATGCACGTTGAGAAATACCTAATTGAGCTGCTACATAATCTTGAGAAAAACCTTTTAATTCTCGTATCTGTCTGATCTTTCTTCCCAATCGTTTATCCATAAATTCTGTTTTAGAACTAAAAGTAAATAATTTAGAACCAAAAATAAAAAACATAGTTCATTTATACAAGTACTTTTAAGAAAAATAATTATATCTAAATAAAATATAATGAAAAATAAAATTTTATTTTTGTTAGGATTCTTTTTGGTTTCTCTACCAATACTCGCTCAAGGCAACTTTTCGTATAAGCGACAATTGAGTTATCAACAATGTGAAAATTGCAGTTGTAAAAAATCTAGAAGTTATAAGATTATTTCAAATAATTTGTCTTCATTTCAAAGAAACTGTGCTCAAGAGGACATTAATGCCGATTTAACAGTTAAAGAAATGTTGCAAAACGGAACTTCAGGTGGTCTTTTTGGCGGATTCAACCTTCCCCAGGAAGGTTGTGGAGACGATTGTTATCATGAGTTTCAAAACACATCAGATAACGTTGAAACTGTGCAAGTAGATGATTGTTTAACAGAAAGCCAAAGACAAAAAATTCGCGATGAGCAAGAAAGGGTCAAAAACGAAGAAATAAGACTAGAGAAGGAGCAAAATCGGATTGCTAAAAACGAACAAACACGAATAAATGATTTAAGAGATAATGCTTATTTAGACTACGATAACAAAAAAATACAAGATGCCTGTAAAAAATTTCAAGAAATAATAGATTTTCATATACGAGAACAATTTAATAGCGAATGGTGGAGTCAGTTACAGGTAGAAGACCTAAATACTTTCTTAAGTTTGCTATACACGGATAATCAATTTGAAACGATGTACACATATTGCAGTGCACTACTAAGTTATTACATAGTGAATCAAAATGGACCATCCACTCCTTTTGTCAAAAATCCACCTAAGAAACCAATTAATATTCCAAAAGTGGGTTATTGGGAAAACCGTTTAAAAGTGGAAAAAAGCTTAATGCTAAACTACTTAATTTCAATCATAGTGAACAAAAAAGAACTAAATAATGGTTGGGCAAGTAATTTAACTATTGGAGAAGAAAATATTGCATTTGATTTAATAAAATGTTTAAAGCAAAAACAAACAACTGAAAATAGCGCTTATTTAGAGGGTGTTATTCAGGAAATTGAAATTAGAACCGAAGATAAATACCCTGCATATGGTGTGGTGTTTTCAAAATATTTTGATCAATCATCATATCACATTACTGATGAGGTTAAGAAAAATATGGAAAAACGAACGATTAGATTGGCAAAAAGCACCAAAATAAGTGAGAACTTTTACTATTTTTATGGTGGTAACAATTTAACGTTTTTCTATTTCATTTTACCTGGAAAAAGTGATTATCTGTATTCAGATGGAACAGTAAAATGGAAAGGAAGCATAATCATACTCAATAGCTTTAATATTAAAAATAATGAAGCTCCATCAGATAAAAAAATTGCTAAAGCACTTGATCGCAAAATTGAGATGGAGAAAGTAATAGAAAAGGAGAAAGGAATTATTTTGGAAAATGGAAAAATTAAAGGTGAAGGAAAAGTAAAAGGTGAGGGAATACTTAATTGTTTATCGGACGTATTACTTGGGGGACATTGAGAATGACTTCTTGTTAGATTAGGTTTTAAGTGACGATTAAAAAATTCGCCTAATGCAACAGGTGTATCATGGCTTCTAAAAAACACCCCCTTTATTATTGGGTTTCTAGAAAATAAGTTATTTGATAAAAACATTTGCGACCTCAACGTTAAAATCTATGATAATTCGCATAAATCCAAGATTGACAGTTACAACATTTACTATTATCTAGATAAAACAAGAGCTGCTTTCCTTGTTCCTAAAAGTGATGCAAGTATCTCAACAGAAGAAGAGGATAAATTGATAATTAAAGCTAAACAAATTAGAGATAAAGATTTAGGAATCACTCCTCTAAAAAAATAGGTTTCATTTTCTACATCCCACAACTCATTTAAAAAAACGGAGTGTTATTTATTGAAAATGAACATTTAAAATCAGTAAAAATCTTAGAGAAGTTTATGAAGTTCGAAAAAGAGTTTTATAATGATTTTGATCAATGTATGGATTGTCGTTATTTTTTGGAGAAAGACTTCTGTAAAACTCAATGATCACTTACTTCCTAACATTCTTTGATTGATTGTCTCGACATTAACGGTTTTCCTGTTGCTATATCTCAACTGTTTGACTAAATTAGATAGGAAACGAGAAAATGATGAAGAAAAATGACTAAGGACTTGTTTCTAGTAAACTATTTCTTCGGGGTGACGTTGGACAAAAGACAAAGGACTTGTTCAATAGAACTAAAACAATCTCTATTCTAAATAATTTCTTTATAAAAATCAAATGTAATAGATTGGCTCTAGGGATTAAATCTATGCTCTATGTTCTAACAGCGCAGCGGTCTAGGTTCT
>CANNKP010000048.1 GCA_947505255.1 Flavobacteriales bacterium | reverse complement strand
TTTCACGAAAAGCTCATTCTCACTTCTCGCAATAACGGCTGATGCTAAACAATTTCCAAGAACATTCACAGAAGTTCTTCCCATGTCCATTAATGCATCAACTGCAAGAATAACGCTGGCTTGTTCTGCTGAAACACCGATTGTCATTACTGTTCCTGCCAATATCACGAAAGATGCTCCTCGCACGCCTGCAACACCTTTACTTGTTAGCATTAAAACTAGACAGATACTTATTTGTTCTCCGATAGTTAAATCTATTCCAGCCATTTGCGCTAAAAAGACAGTCGCTAAAGACAAATAAAGTGTTGTTCCATCCAAATTAAAACTATAACCAGTAGGAATTACAAACGCAACAATTTTCTGAGGAACACCAAATTTCTCCATGTTTTCCATAGCTTTTGGCAAGGCGGCTTCACTACTAGCTGTTGCGAAAGCTAATGAAACAGGTTCAGAAACTGCTTTCAAGAATTTTTTGATTGGAATTTTCGCTAATAATGCAATTGGTAGAAGTATGACTAAAATGAAGATTACCAATGCAATATAAAGTGTTCCGACAAGTTGCATCAAGTTATATAGAATTCCTACACCAGATTTTGCAATCGTACTTGCTAATGCTCCAAATACAGCGATTGGCGCAACATACATGACTAAATCTGTGAATTTAAACATCACTTCTGCTAAACTTTCACTGAAACCAAGCATTGCATCTTTGTGTTTATGGTTCTTCACCATGCTCAAACCAATTGCAAAAAGGATCGAAAAAACTACGACTTGTAACACTTGATTTTCAGCGATTGATTTTGCTATATTTTCTGGAAAAATCTCAACTAAATGATCTTTTGGCGCTTCTGTTTGCTTCATCAATTCAGCCGATTTCTCCATGTCTTGAGCTCTAGCCTCAACCTTAACACCAACTCCAGCTTGAGAAATATTGATAGAAGCCAAACCAATGAATAGAGCGAATGTTGTAACGATTTCAAAGTAAAGGATACTCTTTAATCCGATTCGTCCCACTTGTTTTAAATTACTATGTCCTGCAATTCCAACTACCAAGGTTGCGAAAATCAATGGAGCCACTAATGTTTTGATTAACCGCAGGAAAATCTTACCAAAACGTTCCATTTCCAATGCGAAAACTGGAAAATCCATTCCTACTTCCACTCCTAGAATCATTGAAGAAAAAATCCATAAAGAGAGTTTTTTTCGCTTGAAAGAAATAACAAAAAGGTATGATATTAAAAGATATCGAACGATTTTAAATCCTGTTGGATCAAAACCTGGTAATTTATTTTCAATAAAAAATACTAATCCGATATGCATAAATGCAACAACATACCAAAACACCGTGAACATTGACTTAAATAACTTCATGCCGTGAAGATAGGAATTTTTATTTTGAAGTTTCAAAAACTAATAACACGTTATTTTCTGACCATTTATAAATTAATTTGAAAAATTGCTTCATTTTTTTGTCATATTAATGATTATGTGTATTATTGTATTCTATAACGGAAGTATTTTCTACTTCTACGACAATCCAAAACAACAATTGAAATACCCAAATTAATACATTGCACCTTTTACGCATTTTATGGATAATAAAAATTTAGAAAGTCAAAAACTTTCTGACCTTAAAGAAATGGCCAAAAATCTTGGCATTGAAAAAGCTGAATCATTCAAGAAAGCTGAATTAATAGCGCTTATTGCTAGTAAAAATGATTCTACTGAAGCGGCTACAGCTCCTGAAAAAAGCGAAGATCGTCCTAAAAGAAAAAGAACGAGGGTTGAACAGGCTGAACCAATCTCTAAAAAACCAAGTCTTTTTAAGACGAAAGAGGTTACTCCTACTGCAATTAAAGTTGATGAAAAAACTGAAGAAGCGCCAATTGAAGAAAAAACGGTTGTTGAACTTCCGTTGGTTACTGAAATTGAGGTAAAAGTGAATGAACTTCCTTTTGATCAACCAGCTGATTCAGTGAAACAGGATCCAAAGAAAGTTAATAAAGCACCTATAAATAAACCGGTTCGTCCAGGTAGGAATTTATTGGAAGAAAAAAATAATCTTGTCAAAGCGGAAGTTGGAGTAGAATCTGAAAAAACAGATGCACCATTAGCAAATGAAGCTTCTGCTAGCGAAGCACCTGCTGCAACTGCGCCAAATCCAAGACCAAATCCAAGGCCACCTTTCGAAAGAAATCAACCAAGGAATCCAAATCCAAATCAGAATCCTAACCAGAATCCGAATCAAAACCCGAATCAGAATCCAAACAGGAATCCGAATCAGGCGAATAATAACAATGCCAACCAGAATAATCCAAATCAACAAAATCGTCGTCCTCCAGAACACAAACCAAATGAGGAAAAACAAGATGACACGTATGATTTAGTTGGAATTGTTTCAGCGGAAGGAGTTTTGGAAGTTATTCAAGATGGATACGGATTCTTGCGTTCTTCAGATTACAATTATTTGCCATCTCCAGATGATATTTATGTTTCTCAAAGTCAAATCAAACTTTTTGGTTTAAAAACAGGAGATACAGTTAAAGGTTCAATTCGTCCACCAAGAGAAGGTGAAAAATACTTCCCTTTAGTGAAAGTTGAATCAATAAATGGTCGTCACCCGTCTTATATTCGTGATCGTGTTCCTTTCCAATATTTGACTCCTTTATTTCCAGATGAGAAATTTAAGTTAACTGGACACAAACAAGAAACATTATCCACTCGTGTGATGGACTTGTTTGCACCAATCGGAAAAGGACAACGTGGAATGATCGTTGCGCAACCAAAAACAGGTAAAACAATGCTTTTAAAGGATGTTGCGAATGCAATTGCAGCGAATCATCCAGAAACTTATTTAATCGTTCTTTTAATTGATGAACGTCCTGAAGAGGTTACTGACATGGCTCGAAGTGTAAAAGCTGAGGTTGTGGCTTCCACTTTTGATGAACCAGCTGAGCGACATGTAAAAGTTGCGAACATGGTACTTGAGAAAGCAAAACGAATGGTTGAATGTGGCCATGATGTTTGTATTCTTTTGGATTCAATTACGCGTTTGGCAAGAGCTTACAATACTGTTTCTCCAGCTTCAGGTAAAGTATTATCTGGTGGTGTAGATGCAAATGCGTTGCATAAACCGAAACGTTTCTTTGGTTCGGCAAGAAAAATAGAAAATGGTGGTTCTTTATCAATTATTGCAACAGCATTAACTGAAACAGGATCTAAAATGGACGAAGTTATCTTTGAAGAATTCAAGGGAACTGGAAACATGGAATTACAATTAGACCGTAAAATATCTAACCGTAGAATCTATCCTGCGATTGACATAACTGCGTCAGGAACAAGAAGAGAAGATCTACTTGTCAGCAAGGAAGTTTTACAACGTGTTTGGTTGATCCGTAAGTTCTTGGCTGATATGAATCCTGTTGAAGCAATGGAATTTATGAAGAATCATATGGAAAACACTATTTCAAACGAGGAATTCCTTGTTTCTATGAATAGCTAATAATTATTATCAATACTTTTGTCCCGAATTGGATTTTCCTTTTCGGGACTTTTTATTTAAATACCATGAGAATTACAGTAAAAACGGGAATAATTTCAGCAGGAATCTGGATATTAATTAAGCTTTCATTTTTCTATTTAGATATTTCTCGTGATTCCATAGTTCCTCTAATATTGTTAAATATTCTGGGGTTATTGGTGTCAATTGCTATTGGTTTATTTCTTCAAAAAATGCGTGATACCGAGGAAACGAATTTAATCCTTGATGTAAAAAATGGCATGACTGCCGGCTTACCATATACAATAATTGTTAGTGTTTTTATATATTTCTATTATTCAAAAATAAATCCTGAATACTATGCTCATCAGATTGCTGAGAAGGAAATAGCAATTGAAAAGATGGTTAATAATCCCGTTGAATTAAAAAAATTCAAAGCAGAACAAAAAGAAGCTGAAGTAATGACCAAAGAGGCTATAGAAAAGAAATTAAAAGAAAATAATAGAAATAATATTGCGGTAAATCCGGGTATTACAGCTGTTTTTTCTGTTCTTTCTTTATTGCTACTAACAATATTTTATAGTTTTCTAGTGACTATTATTTATAGACAAGTTATTTTTAAACAACGTTAATATAAATACGTTCTCCGTTGAACAATTAGATTGATTGACTCAATTCTTCTCCTAACGCTTCATAGTTAATTCCGTCAAAATTTCCAGAAGACATCATCAATAATACGGAGTTATTCCATTTTTTTGAATGAATAAAATCGGAAACTTCTTTCGTATCATTCAAAACTAGAACATTTCCTCCAAATCCATTTTCAACTAATTCTTTTGAAATAGCTTCAAGTTTTTTGTGTTTCACCACTTCTGGACTATAATATACAACAGCTTCATCAGCAGCTTCCATTGCACCTAAATAGTGTGGCAAAAATTCTTTCTTCAATGATGAAAACGTATGTAATTCCATGCATGCGACAACATGTCTATTAACATACTGTTCTTTTACTGCTTTTGTTGTTGCTTTCAATTTTGACGGAGAATGTGCAAAATCTTTAAACATGGTAAAAGATCCGTTTTCCGCAACTTTTTGTAATCGCTTTCCTGCTCCAGTAAAAGATTGACTTGCTTTTAGAAAATCAGTTGGTTCTATTCCCATTGCTTCACCAACGCGCATCGCACCCATAAGATTTTGCAAATTATGTCCTCCAAAAATTTTCAAATTATAAATCTCATTATCAAAAAACAACCTTGTTCCTTCAACAGTTACTTCGTAAGTTGGAGTTTTATATGGAATTGAATTAATTGTTGACTTATACTTCTCACCTAATTTTAATACTTCTTCATCTTCTGTATTATAAATTAAGGTTCCATTCTTTTCAATCAGTGAACAAAAGATATCAAATTGATCAACATAATTTTCAAAAGTTGGAAATACATTAATATGGTCCCAAGCAATACCACTTATAATTGCAATATTCGGCTTATACAAATGAAATTTTGGTCTACGATCAATGGGAGAACTTAAGTATTCGTCTCCTTCTAACAGCATAACAGGAGCTTTATCCGTCAATTTCACCATGCAATCATATCCTTCTAATTGCGCTCCAACCATATAATCAACATCCATTTCTAGCTCATTCACAACATGTAAAATCATAGAAGTAATTGTTGTTTTACCATGACTCCCGCCGATGACAACTCTAGTTTTATTCTTGCTTTGTTCGTATAAATATTCCGGATAAGAATAAACGGGGATATTCAATTCTTTCGCGCGTAACAACTCTTGATTATCTTCGCGTGCATGCATTCCAAGAATAACGGCATCAATATCTTCAGAAATCCTAGTTGCGTCCCAACCAATCGTTGAAGGTAAAATTCCTTGTTTTAATAACCGTGCTTTTGAAGGCTCAAATATTTCATCGTCTGAACCAGTTACAATGTCACCTTTTCGACTTAGTGCAATTGCTAAATTATGCATTGCGCTTCCTCCTATTGCAATAAAATGTATATTCATTTATTTCCTTTTAGAAATTTCATAATTAAGTTCCAACCATCAATCATTGCTGGAATAATCAAACAGATTGTTCCATAATCAGATATAAAATGATATATATGTTGATTTGAATTGGTTGCAAATAAGTTTGGGAGCATTATTGACAACAGACCAAAATAGTAAACCCAATCCCACCAATTTTGAACCTGTGATAATTTTCTTGTCAACAATTGCAAACCAATATAAATAGCTGTCAATGCTAAAATGTATATCGGAATTTGCTGTATGCTGTTTAAATCATCAGACTTCCAGAAGTAGGTGCATATAAGAAAAGACAGAAACAATCTTCCAGTTATTGCAATTACAATAAACAAATCTTTAGATTTCATTTGACTTCTTTTCGTGAAATTAAAAGAAAATGAAAAGCAATAGAAACAAATTAAAAAGAGTTACACACAATCAAAATTGAATTAGTACAAATTTGAAAATCTTAATAGTGTTTTACCAAATTAGGACCTGTTGTTTGTTTTTGCCAAGTATATTCAGTTGTTGGTTCACCATTTTTAGAATAGGTAATTGCATCCATTGTTTGCGTTCGAACATAAACATTTCCTTGACCTTGAATTACAACAATTCGCCTTGTAATAATTGCTGTCATCAAACCATTTTCATCAGACTGAGTAAATGATTCTTGACTTACTCCTTCAGGATAATCTTGACCTAATGAATTTGCAATTTTTACTTTTGAAGGTTGTTCTGAATCTATGTTATTTAATTTTGATTGCGTGTCGTTATGTTTATCAATTTGTTTTTGATCATTATTTGTTGAGTTAGCTTCCATTGTGCGATTCATATCTGTCAAAACAGCAGAATTTCTCTCTTGTTTTTTAGTCGAACCGTTAGATGATTCTTCCGCATTTGCAGAAATCATCTCTACACTTGAGCGAGCTTTCAAACGTTCCTCATCATCGCTCAAAGCAATCCCATCGTTAACGACATTTGCTTTCTGATCTAATAAATCAACAGATTTCACATTAATTGCAACACTTTCATTCGCCTTCTCTTCAACACCACTATTCTTTATAACTTCGGAATTAATAACCGCTCTGTTTTGCAAATATTTAACAGTCTCTTTATTGTATGCTTCGATTGCTGCTTGTTCCAAACTTTTATTTCCTTCGTGAAGTTGATCAGTTGTATTTTGTCTATCTAAATCTCTTACTGCATTTTCAGCGCTGACAGCAATATTAATATTGTCCACAGTTTCATTTATCTCTTCAGAATTCAAATTTTGCTTCTCAGTTCGTATTGCTTCAGCAGAAACAATTTGATCTTCTATCTCTTCAATATTAACTACATTCTCTGGCACTAAACGAGAATCATTGATTGCTTTTTGCTCAACAAGAATCTCGTTTTTTTCAATTTGGGTTTTACTCTTCAAATTTTCTGAAATCTTTTCTTGGCTAATTGATACTTCCATATCAGCCGCTATATTAACAATAGATTTCACCGCATTTTCAGTAATTTTTCGTTCTTCAAAATCACCCGCGTTTTCTTCTTGAATATACTCTTGAATCTGAGTTAAACCTTTATCAACTAACAAGCTTGAATTGGCTTCTGCTTCATTTCTCACTCTTAATTCTTCAGCATAATTAGTTGAATAAGTTGTCAAAATATCCGCATTTTCTGATTGTACAGCGTCTCTCACATTGTAATCTAAAACTGAATATTCCACAATAGCATTTAGATTTTCTTGAGACTTTAAATTCTCTGAATGTTCAAAGGTTTCATTTTCAGTATCTATTTTTGATATTTCACTTTGATAGTAAATAATTGCATCAGTCGTTAATTTCCTTTCTAATTCGAAACCATCTTCATTCAAACCTACCGCATTGAGAACTTCATTTAATTTATACGTTGTGATTTGTTGTTCTATTACTTTTATTTGGGAAACTTCATTTTCAGAGTTTTGAATGTTATTTATTTGTCTTTTTATTCCATCATTTTTAAGATTCTTTCTTTCCAAATCAGCTTTTACAAGTGCAGCATAACCATCCATTATTGAATTATCATATGGATCTCCAAGGTCTTCTAATGCAGCAGATTTCGATATTACTGGATTTAATAGTGCGTTAATTTCATCTAACTTATTTTTCGGATAAGCATCATTAGGACGAAGAGATAAAGCGTTATTGTAACTTTCTCTTGCTTTATCATAACTTTTTATATCGAACATCTCATCACCCGTTTTGATGATTTTCTCATATTCTGCATCACCTAATGAAAGATCTTTCAACCGCTGTCTTTTTATACATTCATCAATTTGCGATTTTGCATAAGTACTAGATTTATCTAATTCAAGTGCTTTCTCATAAGTTGATTTAGATGCAATAAAGTCTTCAGTAGTAAATGTTGCGTCGGCTTCAACAATTAAAGCGTCAAATTGGTTTTTTCTGATTAGTTCATTTGAATTTGCATTTGCTATGTCATCTAATATTTGTTGAATTTCTGCAATCTTATCTTTTGCAATTTGATCATTTTCTTTTACAGAAAGTGCATTTTGAAAATGCGACAAAGCCATTTCATAACTTTTCGCAGTTTGACTCAAACCACCTTTTGTCATATAATCTTTATACAACGCGTCTTTTTCTGCTTGACTCGATTGATCAGCAATTATTTTATTTAGCTCATCAATTCGCTCTTGAGGTTTTGTCTCATCACTTTTAATCACTTTTGCTTGCTCAAAGAAAGTAATTGCTTTTGTATAATTTTTTGAGATTGCCAGTTGCTCAGCCTCTTGCATTTTCAGCGCGTAGTTTTTCTTTGCTAGCTCTAAATCATTAATATTTTTTATAAGATCTTTTGCTCGCTGGTCTTCTGGTCTAAATGACAAAAAACGTTCAGCCAATTCTTTCGATTTGAGATAATCCTTTTCTTCAAATTTCGCTATAGCAACGGTAAATATTTTTTCAATTTTTTCATTCTCTTCATTGCCTTTTGCTTTTTCTAATCTCTCTGCTTCTGCAGCAAGATCTACAGGATCTTTTTCTTCAGGTTTAATTGAATTCGCACTATTAAATTCTTTAATTGCATCCAAATATTTATTCTGAGCCATGAAGTCTTTACCTTTTTTCATAACCACATCATATTTAGCATCAATTTCTTTCTGCTTCAAATTGTTTAATTTCAATGCTTCAAGCTCTGCTATCTTGTCTTTCGGTTTTTGTTCTGTTGGCTTCTTAAGAGATGCTTCTTTGTATTTACCTATCGCACCATCAATATCATTTGCTATTTCTTTTCCTTCTGCGGCAGTTATCAAATCTAAATATTCTTTTTCTAGCTTGACAAGCGATTCATTTGCTGCAATTTCATTCTCTACTTCTTTCAATTTTGCAATAATAACAGCATCTTGCTTTAATAACAATGCTTCATTTAATTTACTTTTAGCATCAACCCATTGCTGTTCTGTTGCTAATTTTAATCCTTCGGCCTTCAATTCTTGGAATTTAACTTCTAGTGCTTCTTTATCCTCAAGTTCTTTAATTTTCTTAATGACATTATCCAATTTTGTTTGCGCACTAGCATCTGCTTTTATCAATAATGCTTCTTCATATTTTGCTTTTGCATCTGCGTATTTAACAACTTTTAAAGCCAAATCTCCTTCAGCTACAAGCTTTGTGAATTTTGCTTCTTGAGCTGCTTTATCCGCTTGATTTGCTATTTCTTTTGTGATATCGTCGATTTTCAACTTTGCTTCTGAGTTCGTTGGATCAAGCAATAAAACTTCATTATATTTTAGTTTTGCTTCATTCCATTTTGCACCTGTAAATAGCACGCCACCATCGATCAACAACTTTGCAATTTTTTCTGCTTTTTCTTTTTCTTTTGCAATCACCAAAAGATTATCATTACACTCTTTAATTCTATCATATGGATACGTTGCTGAAGATTCGAATATTAATGCTTCAGAATATTTAGTTTTTGCCTCCTCCCATTTTTCAGAAACAAACAACGCATCGGCAGCTTCAACCGCCTCGTCGTATTTCTTCTTTTTTTCTTGAGCAGCATTAACGGCTCCGAGATTTTTTTCAATTTCAGCAAGTCGAGTAATTGGATGCTGCTCTAAAGGCTTTAATGTGTGCGCAATGTTATATTTCTCTTTTGCTGCTAGATAACTCTTTTGATTGTAAAATATGTCGGCAGCCGCAATTGCTTCTTGATATTTCACTTGGTTTTCGGCTTCTTTTTTTAATCCTTTGATAATTTCGATTTGATCCTTCGGACCTTGTTCATCTTTTTTCTCTAAAGCTTCTTCATATTTAGCTATTGCTTGATCATATTTCTTTTGATTACGCAATATTTCTGCTGCTTTAATTAAATTCAAATATTCCGAATCTGCCTGATTTACGGCTAAATCCGCTTCTTTCTGCGCTGCAATCAGAGCGTCTAATTCTCCAATTCGTTGAATAGGTAATTCTTCTTTTGGTTTATAGGAAAGTGCCTCTTCATATTTCGAAAGCGCCTCTTCATATTTCTTTTGAACTAAATATAAGCTTTCACCTTCCTTAATAGCTGCTTGATACTTAGCTTCGTTTTCTGCTTTTTCTTTATCTGCATCTATAAGATATTTCTCAATTTTCGCTTTCATTTTGCTTTGATACACTGTATTTAATTCTGGCGAAATTCCATTTCCGATTTTAATAACCGGTTCATTTTCTAAAAATGATAAATCAGCTGCAACTGTTTTTGAAATTAAATCAATTGGAGTATTTGTCCAGGGTCTGTAATCTCCAGCAGGAAAATCTTCAGTATTAATTTTTGATACGTCAATAGCTATTTTCTTACTATAAAAGCCATCTTTTTTAAAAACTACGTCAAATGGTTTCGATAAATCCACAGGAGCAATAAGGTCATACTTTCCATTTGAACTTGTCATTACCTGGAAAATTGATACTCCATTCTGAAATAGCGCTACTGTAACGCCAGCTTCAGGCTTACCCAAAGTTCCATTTTTCACAGATCCATCTACATGGAATAAAGGGTCTTGAGCAAGACTTGAAAACACAGAAAACAAGAATAATATTGCAAGTAATTTCTTCATACTTTTTCGTTTAAACGAACCGCTGTACACCTAGTTACAGAAATGGTTTAAATTTGTTAAAATTAATATACAAATATGGCGAAAAATGTTCAATTAAAACTTGAAAAATGCTACTAAACATTGAACAATTAAGTTATTGGGAGCGAAAAACTTATTTTGAAGATGTTGATTTTTTAATTATCGGTGCTGGAATAGTTGGTTTTTCCACTGCTCTAGAATTAAAAAAGAAGTATCCTGACGCAAAAATTTTAATTCTTGAAAGAGGTTTCCTTCCTTCCGGAGCAAGCAGTAAAAACGCTGGTTTCGCTTGTTTTGGTAGCGTAACAGAATTACTCGATGATTTAACAAAAATGGATGAATCGAAAGTTTGGGAAACTGTTGCGAATCGATGGAGTGGTCTTCAAAATTTAAAACAACTCATTGGTGAGGAAAATCTAGAATTAGAATCAAATGGATCGTGGGATTTAATTATGCCTGATGAAATGAATTCAATTTCAGAAATTAATTCTAAACTCCCGTATTTAAATGCGAAAATAGAAGAAATAACTGGAGAGAAAAACGTTTATCAAGAAGATAAAAACTGTGCTACAACATTTGGTTTCAATGGCTTACAAACGAGTTATTTCAATCGGTTAGAAGGACAAATAAACACAGGGAAAATGATTACTCGATTTCATCAATTAGCAATTGAAAAAGGTATTTTGTGTTTGTTCGGAATTTCAGTCGAGGCCTTACAATTGAATTTATATAATGTTGGAATACAAACTTCTGTGGGGTACATGAAAGCTAAAAATGTATTAATTTGTACAAATGGATTTGCTCAACAATTTCTGCCAAACAGAGATATTAATCCTGCAAGAGCTCAAGTTCTAGTTACGACACCAATCGAAAATTTGAAAGTAAAAGGGACATTTCATTATCAACAAGGCTACTATTATTTCAGAAATGTAGAAGACAGAATATTATTAGGAGGTGGAAGAAATTTAGACTTCCTTGGAGAAACGACAACCGAATTAAATACTACTTCGCAAATTACGGAGGCTTTAACAGATCTTTTGAAAAATGTGATTCTTCCAAACCAACAATTTTCAATTGAATATAATTGGTCAGGTATAATGGGCGTTGGACAATCGAAAGCTCCAATAATTGAAAAAATTGATGAAAGAATTGCTGTTGGTGTGCGACTCGGAGGAATGGGAGTTGCTATTGGAAGCCTTGTGGGAAAAGAATTGTCAGAATTGTTTTAGTCAACCAACAAAAACACTATATAAATCCTTACTTTTGGACAAAAATTAAATCAAATGAAAAATACTGCTTTATCCGACAAACACATAGCACTCGGTGCGAAAATGGTTCCTTTTGCGGGCTACAATATGCCTGTATTATATGAAGGTGTTAATATTGAACATGATACAGTTAGAAATGCTGTTGGTGTTTTTGATGTTTCTCACATGGGTGAATTTGTTTTAAGAGGGCCAAATGCCTTAGCTTTAATTCAAAAATTCACTTCAAATGATGCGTCTGTAATTGCGGACGGTAAAGCTCAATACACGTGTATGCCAAATGGTAAAGGTGGAATTGTAGATGATTTGATTATATACCGTGTTAATCAAAATGAATTTTTCATTGTTGTGAATGCTTCAAACATAGAGAAAGATTGGAATTGGATGTCTTCTTTAAATGATCTTGGCGTTGAAATGGAAAATTTATCAGATCAATATTCTTTATTAGCTATTCAAGGACCTAAAGCCGCTGAAGCTATGCAATCATTGACTGATGTGAGTTTGAAGGACATGATTTACTATACTTTTACGCATGGTAAATTTGCAGGTATTGAAAATGTTATGATTTCTGCTACAGGTTATACAGGTTCTGGGGGATTTGAAATCTACGTTAAAAATGAAGATGTAAATCATGTTTGGGATAAAGTTTTTGAAGCAGGAGCTGCATTTGGAATAAAACCAATTGGTTTAGCTGCCCGTGATACATTGCGTTTAGAAATGGGATTCTGTTTATATGGGAACGACATCGATGATACAACTTCACCTTTAGAAGCTGGATTAGGATGGATTACAAAATTCACAAAAGAGTTTACTGATTCTGACTTTTTGAAGAAACAAAAGGAAGAAGGTGTAAAACGTAAATTAGTTGCTTTTGAAATGGTTGACCGTGGAATTCCGCGTCACGACTACCCTATCGTTGACGCAAACGGCACTGTAATCGGAAAGGTTACTTCTGGAACAATGTCCCCATCAATGAAGTTAGGAATTGGATTAGGATATGTTACAATTGAAAATGCAGCCTTAGAATCTGAAATATTTATTGAAATTCGTGAAAAAGGAATCAAAGCGAAAGTGGTGAAACTTCCTTTTTACAAGAAATAATTAAATAACAAAAAACTAAAAAGCCGCTCTCGGTCCCTGAGTTTATCGAAGGGTCGAGTAGCGGCTTTTTTATGGTATAAAAATTAAAATCAATGAGTTTGAATCTTCACTTCTTCTTTTGGAACAAATAATAAAAAGATCAAACCAAATACAAAGAAGAATGCAACTGCTGTAACAGAATAGCGTATTGATCCAGTCCAATATTCCATAAGTCCAAAGAACAATGTTCCTAATACAATTCCAATCTTTTCAGTTACATCATAAAAAGAGAAATAACTTGCATGATCAGTTGTTTCTGGTAAAAATTTAGAATACGTTGAACGAGCAATTGCTTGAACTCCTCCCATTACTAATCCTACACAACTAGCAAGAATATAAAATTCAACTGGCGTTTTAATATAGAAAGCAAAAAGACAAATGCCAATCCAAATAGTAACTGAAACAAATAAGGTTCTAATATTTCCAATTCTATTTGATAATTTGGACATAATAAACGCACCAAGTGCACCGAGAATTTGAATCAAAAGAATAGCCACAATTAATCCAGAAGTCCCACTTCCTTTAGGCCAATTAATTTCTTTGTTTGCAAAAATTGTAGCCATGAGCATTACAGTCTGGACTCCAGTGTTAAAAAAGAAGAATGCGTACAAATACCTTTTTAATCTTTTCGTTTGTTTAAACTCTTTAAATACACTAATTAACTCTTTAAATCCTTTCCAGATATAGCCTTTACCAGGTTTCTTATTATATACATTATTTGGTAAAACGCGGTAAGTAATTTGGCTAAAACCAATCCACCAGAGCCCAACAAGAATAAAACTAAATTTGGTATATTCTTTTCCGATTCCCATTATTAATGCTAAACAAACAATCAATAACAACATCGAACCAATATACCCCATCATGAATCCTTTTGCAGAGATTCGATCATGGTCTTTTACATCTGCAATTTCAGGTAAAAAGGCATTGTAGAAAACGAGACTGTTCCAATACCCAATACTAGCAAGGAAAACGGATAACATTCCCCATTCCAATCTGTCGACATCAAAAACAAAAAGACTCATACATGATAGAGAACCTAAGTAGCAAAAGAATTTCAAAAATTTCTTTTTACTACCAGTATAATCTGCTACTCCAGAAAGTAAGGGTGACAAAAACGAAACGACTAAAAATGAAGCAGATAATACAAATGAATACAAGACTGTAGATGATATTTCTGCACCAAAGAAATTCACTAAGACTGTTTCCCCTTCTTTGATTTGTTCAATATCAACTTTTCCTTTGAGATCTAAATATCCTTTTGAATTTGCATAGGATTTTTTAGTCTGCGTATCGTAAAAAATGGGGAAAATTGCTGAAGAAATAACTAAATTATAAACTGAATTTGCCCAGTCATAGGCGACCCATCCACGAATTATTTTTTCATTTCCTTTTTCCATAATATAGTTAATATTTAAAGATTTAAAAAATTAAGGATTTGAAAAATTAAAGATTCGTAAGATAAAGGATTCGAAAATTTAAGGATTCAAAAATTTGAAATCCTTCAAATCTTTAAAAATACTCAAATCATTCAAATCATTCAAATCATTCAAATCATTCAAATCATTCAAATCTTTATAAATATTCAAATCCTTCAAATCCTTCAAATTATTCTGTGCCCTCTAAATAAGCTTGAAGGTAAGAAAAATGTGCTGTTAATTTTCCTTCGGTTGTTGTTTCACTAGCTCTTTCAATAATGTGATCAGGATCAACTTTCAATAAAACTGGAAAAACATTTCGCATCAATTCATTTCCAAAATCCTCAGAAGCATCCAAAGGTAATTCACAAGGTAAATTATCGACTGCCATAACTGCAATTACGCCTGGCTTCATGAAATCATCCTCTTTTTCTGTTATCGGATTATATCCATAAATTGGATCTGAAATCTTACTCGGACGAATAGTACAGGCAATTGGACCATCAATATCGCATGAGATATCAGCAACTACACTCAATTTTAAATTTGGATTTCTGAAATCTTCCTTCGTAATGATAAAAGGCGATTTGTTGCTCCAAAAATGACATGGTATATAAACATCTGCTTCTGTAATGTATCTTTTAAATGTAGATTGAAATAATTCTGGATTGGAATAAAATTCTCCTTTATCAAAAGGTTTACCATCAATTCGACCATAATAATCCTCCACTTCTAATTGGGTGAAAACAGGTTCAGAAAATTGCTGTTTCAAAAATTCTTCAGGCGAAACTTCTTTTATCGGTAAAAGATCTATCACTTCTCTTGCCCCGTGCCCTACTCTTCCATAACCAGTTATAACAATTTTAGTATCAGCAGGTAAAATAATCTTTTCCATTTCTGCTTCCATTTCTTTTCGATCACAACATTTGTATGCTGGCTTTACATCATACAAACCCTTTTTTAATCCAAAAGTTCTAAAAGCATTATACGTTCCAACGATTCCAGCGTAACGACCAAAACCAATAATTCGTTTATTTTGTTTATTCTTTATTGCTTCATAGTCAATTAACTGAATTTTCTTTTCAATAATCGCTCTAAGCAAATTTCTATTGTAAGGTTGTTTTTTTAATGTATGAGAAAAGAA
>CANNKP010000047.1 GCA_947505255.1 Flavobacteriales bacterium | reverse complement strand
TCGTATTTATTACCGTTTTATGAACGGCAAAGGTAGTAAATTTTTTCTTCAATATATCAGCAATTAAATCAGAAGTATATTGTTCACTTTCATAATGACCAATATCTGCGATTAAAATCTGATTTTCAGCGTCAAAAAACTCATGATATTTAAAATCTCCCGTGATATAAACGTCTGCTTTTAAACGTTTTGCTTGATTTAGTAAAAAACTTCCAGAGCCACCACAAAAAGCAACTTTTTTTATTTTTTTATTTAACAAAGCCGTATGACGGATACTTCCACAATGGAAAATATTTTTTAGCTGTGTTAAAAATTCAATTTCATCCATTTCAGATTCCAATTCGCCAATCATACCGCTTCCTTCTGATTGATTTTCATTCGCCAAAAGAATAATATCATGAGCAACTTCTTCATAAGGATGAGATTTCTTCATCACATTTACAACCTTTTGCAACAAATGAGCACTTACCAAATATTCAGCCTTGACTTCTAGGGATTCACTTAATGAATTTAACTCCCCTGAAAATGGTTTTGCCTCATTTACGGGTTTAAATGTTCCAGTTCCAACAGTATTGAAATGACACTCTTCATAATTCCCAATTTTTCCTGCTCCAGCTTCAAAAAGAGCATTATTTAACGTAGAGAGGTATTCTTGAGGAATAAAAACGCTCAATTTATATAGAACTCCATTTTTCGGAGCTAACACCTTTAAGTTTTTCAAACCAAGTCGCTGTCCAATTTCAAAATTTACTCCTTTTGAATAATTATCCAAATTCGTATGAATAGCATACAATGCAATGTCATTCTTAATACACATTAAAATAGTTCTTTCGATATAATTCGCCCCCGTTAAAGATTTTAAACCTTTAAAAATAACTGGGTGATGCGCTATTATAAGATTTGCCCCTTTTTGAATTGCTTCTTCAACAACTTCTTCTGTGCAGTCCAAGCAAATGATAGACGAAGAAATTAGCATGCTCTTATCACCAACCAAAAGCCCGCAATTATCATACGACTCTTGGCTTGATTTCGGCGCTAATTGTTCAAGATATTGAATAACATCATTTACTTTCATAACTTACAAATTTCTTGTTAATCCAAATGTAACCCCATAAGCTCTTCCTTTATGAATAAAATCATCATATTTGAGATAACTTGATGTCAATTGAATTCTAGCTTCTGGTGAAATCATTAACGACCAATTGTTTTGGAAATTTATAATTAACCCAAGATTAAAAACGGAACTCAACACAAATGAATTATACCCATTTTTTGTTTTTATTGTTTCTTCAACTTTCGCATTCGTGCTGGTTGTCCATTGTTGTTCTTGCCGATAACCGGTAAACATTTGTGGAATCAATCCTACTCCAGCATATAATTTTATATCCTTTCCAATTGTATAGTTTATTCTTACAGGCATTGAAATATAACTGTAATACGTTTGTGAAGAAAATGATGAATCCGTTGCAGAATAGGAGTAGCTTTCTCCATTTCGAAGCAGTGCAATTCCTCCATCCCACATTAAATGTTTGTTTATTTGGCTTTGCATCCCTATTCCAAATGACCAAGTCGTTAAGTTTTTTTCGTCAGCACGAATACCAAGTGTGTCACCATAAATATCTCCGTTTTTTTCTAGAAGGCGATACGCTTTTGACCAATTGGTTACAAGATAAGCTGCAGTTGTTGATTCCTTTCTTTTTTTACTAATTGTATCAACTTTAGCAGTTTCAACTTGTTTCTTTTCTTCTTTTTTAGAAGTACTTGTTGGTTCACCGATTAGTATTTGACTTATGGCGCTATTTGTGTAAAACAAAACTGCAAGCAATAGAATAAAACCTTTCATTATTTCGTTATTTTTACAACTCTTATAAACGAGTAGAATAACAAATATCGTAAAAATTAGAACAAGCAAGATATGAGCGCAAAAGTAAAGAAGAAAAAAAGCATTTTAAGAAGAATATTGAAATGGACGGGATTTACTTTCCTTTTCTTATTAATCATATTAATAATCACACCGCTACTTTTCAAAAATCAAATCAAAGAATTGGTTATTAAAGAGGTGAATAAATCGTTGAACGCGAAATTATATCTTGGCGATTTTGATTTAACGTTTTTAACCACGTTCCCAAACATGACCATCGAGTTAAACGATGCGAAACTTGTTGGAATGGATAAATTCAAAGGTGTTGAATTAGCGAATATTAAACAATTCGTTGCACATGTTGATTTTTGGAGTGTTGTATCTGGTGATCAAGTTGAAATAGATGAAATTCATTTAATAGATCCTTCTTTTGATGTGCGCGTTTTAAGTGATGGCCTAGCAAATTACGATATTGTAAAACCTGATTCTGTTAAAACTCCAGAAGAAGTTTCTGAACCTTCGAATTTCAAACTTTCATTAAAAGAATACAGCATCACAAATGCGAATATCAATTATGATGACCAATCGTCTGATATGGCAATGAACATCAAAAAATTAAATCATACAGGAACAGGTGATTTGACTGCCGATGTGATCGATTTTGAAACAACGACTAACATGGATAAAATGACGTTTGACATGGACGGTATTTCTTATCTAACAGATGTGAAAACAGATATTATTGCCAATATTTTAATGGAATTCAGTGAGAAATCGTCCAAATTCACTTTAAAAGACAATCAATTCAAATTAAATGCCTTGACATTTTCTGTTGATGGATTCTATGAAATGCTAGAAAACAAAGACAACATGGATTTGAAATTGAATGCCTCAAAAGCAACATTCAAAGAATTTCTATCCTTGATTCCAGCTTTCTACCAATCAGGCTATGAAAGTATGATTTCAAAAGGAAACCTAGAATTAGGTGGAGAAGTGAAAGGAATTATGGACGATAAAAACATGCCAGGTTGGGATTTCAAATTGAATGTCGACAAAGCATCCATTAAGTATCCAGATCTTCCAGGAACAATCACAAATATATTGGTGAAAGCGGGATCTAAATTCGCTGGTGGTGCAGACATGGATAAAATGACGATTGATGTAGATAAATTCCATGCTGATTTTGTTGGAAATACAATTGATGCCAATTTGAAAATGCGCAATCCAATGACAGATCCTTCATTGGTGTCAAAAATCAAAGCAAAAGTAGATTTGGCAACTTTGAAAAAAGTTATGCCAATGACTGAAGGTGAATCGTATACTGGGAAATTGAATGCTGATGTTAATATCAATGGGAGAATGAGCGCGTTGGACAGAGGAGATTATGAAGCGTTTAAAGCTGCAGGAACATTGGAATTAATGAACATGATTTATAAAACAAAAGACTTGAATGAAGATGTAAATATCACGGACATGATTTTCAGATTTTCTCCTCAAAACTTGAGTTTGGAAAAACTTATTGCAAAAACTGGGAAATCTGATTTTCAGATGAATGGAAAAATTGACAATTATATGGGTTACATGTTCCGTGATGAATTGCTGAAAGGAAATTTCACGTTTAACAGTAACTATTTGGATATCGATCAATTGATGAATATCGTTCCAACAAGTGACGTTGCTCCAGCGACGGATGCTACAAAAACAGATCCTGTTCCAGCAAGCTCTGAGCCAACTTTAATTCCAGATAATATCGACTTTTTGTTGAATACTTCAATCAATACATTGAGATATAACAATATGGATATTAAAAATGTAAAAGGAACAGTTAAAATGAAAGAAGAAGTTGCTTCATTGGATAATTTAACCATGAATACAATGGGAGGAACAGTTGGTTTGGATGGAAGTTATGACACGAAAGACCATAATAAACCTAAAATCAACTTCGCTTATTCATTAAAGGAAATTGATGTAAAACAATTGGCTGATAATTTCTTGACAATAGAAAAATTGGCTCCAATTGCGAAATTCTGTAAAGGAAAAATTAGTTCCGATTTTAAAATGAAATCAGATTTAACAGCTTCAATGGAACCAATTTACGCGTCTCTAACAGGTTTAGGTGATTTTGCAACCAATACACTGACCATTTCTGGATTCAAACCATTGGAGAAAATGGGAGAAGCATTGAACATGAACAAACTTTCTTCGCAAACGGTGAAAGATGTGAAAGCGAAATTCCAATTTGCTGATGGAAAAATCAATGTGAAGCCTTTTGATGTGAACATGGGTAAAATTAAGACCAACATTTCAGGATTTACCTCTTTCGAACAAGATATCAATTATGATATTAAGATGTTGATTCCAAAAGAAGAAATTCCAGCAGCTATGATAAAAACTGTTGAACAAGCAATAGCTAAGGTAAATAAATTGGCTCCGAAATTAAATTTGGTTTCTATACCAGATTTTCTGCCTGTAAAAGTTGGTTTAGGAGGAACAGTTAAGGATCCTAAAATCACCAACAATTTCAAAGAAGCTTTGTTAGAAGCTACGGGTAACTTGAAGGAAAACCTTATCAACAATGTGAAGGAAACAATTAAAGATTCTGCGAAAGCGATTATTGGTGATAAGGTGAATGAAATCAAAGAAGATTTGAATGCGAAAAAACAGCAAATTTTGGATGATGCTCAAAAAGAGGCAGATAAAGTAAAAGCGGCTGCTAGAAAAGTAGCAAATGATGTTCGTGCAGCCGCAGCAAAAGAGTCAGATAATTTAATGAAAGAAGCCGGTTCTAATCCAATTAAGAAAAAAGCTGCAGAATTGGCTGGCAACAAATTAAAGAAAGAAGCTGAGACAAAGGCTGTAAAAATTGAAAATGAAGGCGATCAAAAAGCGGATGCTATTATGGCAATTGCAAGAGATAAAGCGGATAAGGTGAAGTAAATATTGATAGAATCGAAAGTCTCCATTAATTGAGACTTTCGATTCTTAATGCGTGCTCGTCATATTCTCATTCACAAAAAAAGTAAAAATATTGAACTAGAAAAATGTATTTGATTGTCAAATCAACAACCAAAAATTATCAGTTATTTTTTTTGAATTTAAAATATATATTATATTTGTTCAAATTTAGAGCCTTGAAAAACAAGGTAAAACAACCACTACATAACTTATATCATGAAAAAAATTATCTTCACTTTTATGCTTTTAAGCATCTCTGCTTATGGTTTTTCACAAAAATATTCAAATACTCAAGGAAGAGAAGTATTATTTGGGGAAGAAAATGAGGAAGGTCTATTTGAATTATATGTTGACCCAACAGGTTTTGATTGCGAATGTGAACAAATAACAGTTTATCTTCATTTTATTGGTAACAATAAATACACTACCGATGATGGAAATGTTGAAATAACTGTCAGTGATAAATCTTTAAATATTAAAGTTATCGATGAAACGGAATGCTGTTTCGTGAAAAAAGGAATCTATACAATAGAATAAATACTATTTGTAGATCTATTATTTACTAGTTTTTTTATCGAATGATTATTTTCTATAGTCATAGAGGATCGAATTATATATTTTTATTCTTGGTTTAAAGAAATTCACTATTAAAGTTAGCTCTCCCTTTTTTAATCTATTCACTATTAAACTTTATTCTTAATTCAACAGTTGTTTATATTCATTCGTTATGAGATGTTTTGATAACTCAAAACAAGAATTTCTGAAGTGATTTTGAAAGTGAAGTAAGGAAATTTCAAACAATAAATAATCAGGCGCATCCTAAATTGCAGCACGTTCGCTCTGTCCAATTTAAACCATTAATGCGTGCTCGTCATATTTTCATTCACACAAATAATAAAATCGCCTTTTCTTAAGTTCTCTTTGTCCAATTTTGAAATATTCGCTTGAGAAACAGTTGAAATTGTCATGATTTTCGCTTCAGGTTGCGCTTGTTGAATGTACCAAACAATCCCTTGATGAAAATCTGAATGATACGCTCCATTTACATGGTAAACGACATTATCTGGTTTTTTATTCAACATGATAAAATGAGACATTGTTGCGTCTTTGAAAGCCTGTGCTTCCATCAAGTGACTTCCTTCCATGTGCTCTTCCATTTCTTGCAAAGCGGCATATTGTGACAAAGTTGTATCGATTACAAAATTCAATGGAGACATGTATGCTTTGTCCAAATCAGATAGGGAATCCAATGCTGGTCTGCCACTTTTAAATAAAAGTGAAGCATATCTTCTTGGAACATTAGATGCCAAACAAAACAATTTATTTTCTTTCGCAAACATCACTAATGGTTGATAATCTGTTTTGTAATTCGGCCATAATCTGCACGAATCTTTGAAAAACTTATCGCCAACAATTCCTTGCATATAGTCATTCAACAACATTTGTTGATCTTGTTCAAACATCTCAAATCCAACTTGTAACTTTGTTCCATGTTGCGTGCATAAAGCTTTCAATATTTCTAATTCCAACCAATGTGAAATTGGATTATCATGGTATTCGCCAAAGAAAACATACTCTTGAGCCAATGCACTTTTCTGCATCTTTTTATAACTTACTTTTTTTCCTTTTGAATTATAAATAATAAAAGCTCGATCATTTTGAGCAGTAAAATTCAATGAGTAAGCAAAAAGAAGTGCGATTGTTATAAGTAGTTTCATTTTCTTATGGTTTGTTTGATTTTATTCACAATTTAATAATAGGAATACCTAAGCAAATATACATTAATGAATCTAATTTTGGTACAATGCCGAAATGGTTGAAAAATGATAATAAGAATATTAAATCGTCGCTTCGTTAGTACAAAATCTTTTTGTCATGATCCGCCAGCTGTCGGATACATGCCAAAAAGTGATTTATTTAATGTTTTTTCGCTGGATTGCATCCAGCGCTAAAAACATTTAACCCCTAAAGAGTTTATAAATTAGTCATGTGGTATAATAGCGATTGCTCCATACGAATATTGAACTAACTTGAAAAGACAATCGGTAGTAAGCAGAAAAATCCCTAATTTTGACACTAATCTATGAAAAAAGAAAAATCAATTTTATCCAGTTTTAAAATTCTTTTGAAACGTTTGTCGATCGTTCTCCTCATGATGACCATCACACGACTGTTGTTTCTTTATTTCAATTTTGACAGTTTCTCCAATCTCGGTTTCAATGAATTTGCCGTTGCCGCTTGGTTTGATTGTATTACCATTTCACTGTTTTTTTTACCCTTTATTGTAATTCATTCCATTCCAGTTTCAAAAAAACTTTATCGAATCAAGGAATTAACATTATTGATTTATTTTCATGCCGTAAATACCTTGATGCTTGCTTTGAATTTAATGGATATCGAATATTTCAAATTCACAAGTAAACGTTCAACTTTTGATCTTTTTGCCATTTTAGGTGCAGGAAATGATTTTGCACAATTAGCAACTACTTTCATTAAAGACTTTTGGGTCATCATTATTTTACTCATCATTCTCGTTGGTTTTTCAGAATTATTATACCGAAAAACAAAACAAGTTTACCAAGCAAACAAAACAGTTTGGCGTCCGTTAGCTTTTAATTTTTTAATTGCTTTGCCATTGTTTGTGCTTGTTGGTCGTGGTGGATTTCAATTAAAACCAGTTGGAATCATTGAGGTTTCACAATATAGTAATCCTGAAAATTCAGCGCTCGTTTTAAACACTCCTTTTACGATGTTAAAATCATACGGCAAGAAACGATTGGAAATTAAACATTATTATACCGAAAAGGAAGAATTAGCGATTTTCAATCCCATTCAAATGAGTCAGCCGCAACATATCTTGCCGGACGGAACGAATGTGATGATTATCATGCTAGAAAGCTTTGGAAATGAATTTGTTGGTGCTTTCAGCGGTGAGAGAACATTTACGCCATTTTTTGATTCACTCATTGGACAATCATTGACTTTTGAACACGGAATTGCCAACGGAAAAAAATCAATTGAAGCCGTTCCTTCAATCCTTGCTTCCATTCCAAGTTTGATGGATAATCCATACATTTCCTCTCCATACGGAAACAACAAAATTGAATCTTTAGCAACTATTTTAAAGAAAAAAGGCTATGAATCAGGATTTTATCATGGTGCAACAAATGGTTCGATGCGTTTCGATGGCTTCGCTGCTCAAGCGGGTTTTGACCATTATTTTGGAAGAAAAGAATATAATAACGATAAACATTTTGATAAAACGTGGGGTATTTTGGACGAATTCTTCAACCCTTGGACAGCCAAACAATTAACGAAATTGAAAGAACCTTTTTTCGGCACGCTGTTTACGCTGTCTTCACATCACCCCTACTACATTCCACCAAACTGGCGAAAAATTGTAAAACAAGGGAAACAACCAATGTGCGCATCCGTTAATTATGGTGATATTTCATTGAGAAAATTCTTTGAAGAAGCAAAAAAACAACCTTGGTACAACAATACGCTGTTTATACTTGTGGCAGATCACACACCTTCAACAATTGATAAATTATATGGCCAAAGGAGATTCATGTATCAAATTCCTATTGTATTTTTTCATCCTAAAAAACTCTTACCTATAAAAAAAGATCCAATAATCTTCCAACAACTTGATATTTTACCTACTGTGTTAGACCTTTTAAACATAAAAACAACGTACTATTCCTACGGTCAATCTTATTATAAAAAAGCTGAAAGAGAAGCTATTACGTACATTGAAGGATCTTGTTTCTACTTCAAAGGTCACCACATGTATACCGTCACAAATGAAAAGGCACGAAATTTGTACGATTTTACTTTTAGAAAAGTATTAACGAACGATTCTCTTTCCTATTATATAAAGGAAAGTAAAGCAGTTGAAAAACGTGTAAAAGCAATAATTCAGCGCTATAATCGTGACTTGATTCATAATAAAACTGTAGTTGAATGAAACAAAGAATCCGATTTATTATTAACCCAATTTCCGGAGTCGGAAAAAAAGGTGATTTACCGCAAATTATTGAGGAGAATTTGGATCACTCTAAATTCGATTATGACATTGCAATCACAGAATATGCCAAACACGCTAAAAAAATTGCATACGAAGCTTCTTTAGAAGGAATCGATATTGTTTGCGCTGTTGGCGGTGATGGTTCAGTTCACGAAGTTGGTACTGCTTTAATTGGCACGCAAACAAAAATTGCAATTTTACCATGTGGTTCTGGAAATGGACTTGCCAGACATTTGAATATCCCAATGAACATTCCAAAAGCAATTGAATGCATTAATAATGATTCATCAATTCGCATGGATACTGTATTGGTGAATGATAAACCATTTCTTGGGATCGGCGGTTATGGCTTTGATGCAATTATTGCAAAGAAATTTGACAATTACCACAAAAGAGGATTTTGGAGTTATGTAAAATTGGTAATTAGAGAATTTTCAAAATACAACCCAATAAATGTATCTGTTGATCTGAATGGAGAAATAAAAACGTTGCCAGTTGTTTTGTGTACAATAGCTAATTCATCAGAATTTGGAAATGGTTTCGTTGTTTCACCAAACTCGAGTGTTACAGACGGTAAAATTGAATTGTGTTTATTAAAACCTTTTTCTTTTTGGTTAGCCCCAAGTGTTGTGTATAGATTTTTTAAGCGAACAGCGCATAAATCAAAATATTCTGAAGTAATTTCATTCGAAAAAGCAAGAATTACGTTATCTCAAAACATTGCGCATTATGATGGCGAACCATTTGATGTGAAAGATGTTTTGAATATTCAAGTTGTACCTAGTAGCTTGAATATATTAATAGGCAAAAAATAAAAAGCATGGAATTTATTGAAATTGACATTTCTGAAATCATCCCAAAATTGGATAAATTAACTTCAGAAACAAAACCACTTTGGGGCGATATGTCCGCGCAAAGAATGGTAGAACATTTAACGGATACGATTAAAATTGCTTCAGGAAAAATAAAATTTCCTTTAGAAGTTCCCGAAGATAAGATTGAAAAAATGCAAGAATTTCTTAATTCAGACAAACCAATGGCCAGGGGAATTGTTGTTCCATTTGCTAAGAAAAACGAAGCATTAAGAAACGAAGAAATTGAATTGGCTATTGATGAATTTTTGTTAGAATGGTTGGATTTCGATGAGCATTATGCTGAAAACGAAAATCGAACAGAATCACATCCTTATTACGGACAATTGAATTACGATCAATGGTGTCGCTTACATTCAAAGCATTTGACGCATCATTTCGAACAATTTGGAATATTAGATTAAATTTAAAAGAGGCTCTCGCCTCTTTTTTTTATTCTTTCACACTTATTTCTTTTGAAGGTAACGTTGCTTTTTGTTCATGTTTTAATGGTCGAACTTTTGAATATGTTTTTTTATTCAAAATTACAGTTGTTTTCATTGGTCCTTGAGATTCAACAGGCTTTTTGATTGGAACAGTATTTTGTTTTATGTCCTGAGCTGATCCAGAAAAAGAAATTAAAACAACAGACACTGATGCTATTAGTTTTGTTATTGCTTTCATGATTATTACTTTTAAATTTACAAAAAGATGACAAATCTTATGCCAATAAAATTAAAAAATAAATGATTCTGCTTTACTCTTTTTTTTCAGGAATAATTCTCGGCACAATAAATTACCTCTATTTCAGGAAACAGGGTTATACCGCAATAACCGTTTTTCTGATGGGAGTCTTTGCTTTCTCTGCAATGTCATATATGTTTTTGAAATTCCTTCTTTAACCACTTTTTGTTATATTCGTGTTTCTATTACAATGAAAGCACTTCAACTTCATATTAAAGCAATTTCTCTCACGTTCACCGAACTTGCCAAGGGAAAATATTTAATCTTTTTTGTTCCTGGAATTGTTATTGCAATAATCTTTTGGCAAGTTTTTCTTCTTACAGAAACAGTTGAAAATTCATTTTCATTTGTTGAATATATCCCATTGATAGGTGGATATTTAAAATCTGGTGTAAGTGGAACAATTGATTTTTTTCAATTTCTTTTCGACCAATTATTTATCTTTTTCATTTTAGTCGTATTATCACCATTCAATACAATTCTTTCTGAGAAAATTGACTCTTCAATTTCTGGTATAGAATACAAATTTAATTTGTTCCAACTAATTTCAGATTTATTTAGAATGATCTTAGTTGTGCTATTGGCATTTATATTAGAATTTTTTGTGTTATTTATTTATTGGATTTTTTCGGGTATCTTAAACTTAGATTTTCTTGATCCATTTGCCTATTTTTTAATAGTAGGCTTCTTTTATGGATTTTCTTTTTACGATTATAGTTTAGAAAGACATAAAAAAGGAATTATTGAAAGTTTAAAATTTGCTTTTTCCAATATATTAATCGTGCTAATAAGTGGAAGTTTATTTTTAGTTATTTACAAAATTCCATCAATCGGAGTAATTATTGCACCCGTTATTACAACCATGATTACTACATTCGTATTTATTAAAAAACAAGGAATAAATTTGACGTCAAATTCAAAATGATAGAACTTAAAAAAGATTTCAACCCTAGTTCATTACCGGAATGGATTGAACAATTGAAAAAAGAACTAAAAGGTGATGATTTCAATAAATTACTTCGTGAAGATGAGTTGGAGGAGTTAAAATATCCAACTTTTAGTCATGCTGAAAGTAATATCTTCCCATTTGAATCACCTGGTAACTTCCCTTATACGCGTGGTTCAAAAACAAATAATAATGATTGGGATAATGGTTATTTATTAAAACTAGAGGGAGAAAAAGATGCAAACCATAAAGCTTTAGAAATTTTACAAAAAGGATGTGATTTTTTACTTTTTGATCTTCAACATAAAGCTGAAATCAATTGGGAAATTCTTTTAAACCAGATAGAATTAGAATATATTAAATCGGAATTTCGATTCACTAATCTCGCTCAATTTATCAGCTTAAAAAACCATTTTCATAACAATTTTCCCTCTTCAATTAAATTTTCATTTGATTTTTTAGTAGCTGAAAATTCTGATCAATTATTTATTGTGCTTTCAGAAGAAATGAGAATAGGTCAACGACCTTTTTGCTTAGTTGATGGTTATTCAATTCAACAAACTGGCGCAACAACATGGCAAGAAATTGCATTTATGCTTACTACAGGTCATGAATATATTGTCAAATTAATTGAACAAGATTTCACCATTGATGAAGCTGCAGCTTGTATTCATTTTTCAACTGGAATTGGTTCAAATTATTTTTATGAAATTGCGAAAATTAGAGCATTAAGAAAAGGTTGGTCGACCATTATTAAACAATATAAGCCGAAGCATGCTTGTACCTATAATTGTTCCATCACTGCTTTTGTTGGGATAATGAACAAATCAATACAAGATCCTTACACCAACCTTTTGAGACAAACAACGGAGGCGATGTCCGCCGCTTCAGCTCGAATAGAATCAATCGTTATTTTACCATATGATTCCAATTCGACTAAAGGCACAAGTGTTTTGGCAGAAAGGATGGCACTAAATATTTCATTGATACTCAAAGAGGAAAGTTACTTCACTGCTGTAATTGATCCAATAGGAGGAAGTTATGCTTTGGAAGACTTAACCAATCAAATTAGTGAGAAAAGTTGGGATTTGTTCCAAATATTTGAGAGATTAGGTGGTATTTCCTCCCACGAAATGAGAGATTGCTTAAAAGCTGAAATTATAGCGAAAGCTGAAATTAGAAAAAATCAACTTGCCAATTCTCAAAAAATACTCATTGGAATTAATAAATTCTTAAACCCCGTTCCAGAAAATAATAATTATACTGTCGCTGAAGAATATTTAGGATTGACAAAAATTATTTTTGAACGAGATCTAACACTTGTAAAATGAAAAGAATAGACTTTAGCACAATTCCATATCAATCAGCAAGTGAATCATCGGTGAATACTTCAGAAATCACATTAGAAACTGCTGAAAAAATAAACCTACATTCCTTTTATCAAGCAAATGACATTGAGAAAACTGAACATATTGGTTATGTATCAGGTTTAGCGCCTTTTCTAAGAGGACCTTATGCATCTATGTATGCGATACGGCCTTGGACGATCAGACAATATGCTGGTTTTTCGACGGCTGAAGAATCGAATGCTTTTTACAGAAGAAATTTAGCTGCAGGTCAAAAAGGACTTTCCGTTGCATTTGACTTAGCGACACATCGTGGCTATGATTCAGATCATGAACGTGTTGAAGGAGATGTCGGAAAAGCTGGTGTGGCAATTGATTCTATATTGGATATGAAAATATTGTTTGATCAGATTCCTTTAGACGAAATGTCCGTTTCTATGACGATGAATGGGGCGGTCATTCCAATCTTAGCATTTTACATAGTCGCAGCCGAAGAACAAGGTGTTTCCCAAGACAAATTGATTGGAACCATACAAAATGATATTTTGAAGGAATTCATGGTTCGGAATACCTATATCTACCCTCCTGCTCCATCTATGAGAATTATTTCAGATATTTTCGAATACACTTCGAAGAACATGCCGAAGTTCAATTCTATTTCCATATCAGGTTATCACATGCAAGAAGCTGGAGCGACGGCCGCAATAGAACTTGCATATACATTAGCCGACGGGTTGGAATATTTAAGAGCTGGAATTAACACGGGGATGAGTATCGATGATTTTGCTCCACGACTTAGTTTTTTCTGGGCAATTGGGATGAATCATCACATGGAAATTGCAAAAATGCGTGCAGGCAGATTAATATGGTCCAAACTTGTAAAACAGTTTAACCCAAAAAATAATAAATCGTTGGCGTTAAGAACACATTGTCAAACTTCTGGTTGGAGTTTAACAGAGCAAGATCCGTTCAATAATGTTGCTAGAACATGTATAGAAGCTCTGGCAGGAATTTTCGGGGGGACACAATCATTGCATACCAATGCCTTAGATGAAGCAATTGCTTTACCCACAGATTTTTCAGCACGTATTGCTAGAAATACCCAAATTTACTTGCAAGAAGAAATAGGAATCACCTCATTCATCGATCCATTCGGAGGAAGTTATTATATCGAAAAATTAACAGAAGAATTAGTTGATGAAGCCTGGAAATTAATTCAAGAGGTGGAAGAATTAGGTGGAATGGCAAAAGCGATTGAAACAGGTTTACCTAAAATGCGCATTGAGGAAGCGTCGGCTAGAAAACAAGCACGAATTGATTCAGACAAAGACATTATTGTTGGGGTAAATCGCTATCAAATAAGCAAGGAGGATGGCGCAAATATTGAGATTTTAGAGGTCGATAATTCAAAAGTTCGAGATGCTCAATTGGAACGATTGAAAAATTTGCGTCTAAACAGAGACCTTCAGAAGGTAAATGAAACGCTTGCTGAATTAGAATCTGCAGCAAAAAACAAAACAGGTAATTTATTAGAAATTGCAATTCGATGTGCTAGAAACAGAGCATCGTTAGGTGAGATTTCTAGTGCAATGGAAAATGCTTTTGGAAGATATAAAGCAACCATTCGTTCTATTTCTGGAGTATATTCGCATGAAGCTATGGAAGATAAAGATTTTATTATCGCTAAAGATTTAACCAATAAATTTAGCAAGTTGGAAGGTCGCAGACCCCGTATAATGATTGCTAAAATGGGTCAAGATGGTCACGATCGAGGTGCAAAGGTAATTGCTTCTTCATTTGCTGATATCGGTTTCGATGTTGATATTGGACCACTATTTCAAACGCCAGCAGAAGCAGCAAAACAAGCCGTTGAAAATGATGTTCACATCCTTGGTGTATCATCATTAGCAGCTGGACATAAAACACTAATTCCACAAGTTATTGCTGAATTAAAGAACCTTGGGCGTGAAGATATTATGGTAATTGCAGGTGGTGTTATACCGCAACAAGATTATGATTTCTTATTTAAAGCTGGAGTATTTGGTGTCTTTGGACCGGGAACAAAAATCTCAAAGGCAGCTCAAGAAATTTTAAATTTATTAATTAAAAGTGCGGAATAGTAATAATTTTAAATTAACAATTGCAGTAAACAAATTTGTTTAGTACATTCGGCACAGTTATTGAAATGTCCGAAACACAAAAAAAGACAACTAAAAAATAAGGTTATGAAAAAAATATTCGCTCTATTATTATTCGTTCTTAGCGCAATAACAACTAATGCTCAAGCGCCAAATTACGATGATCTAAAAATTCTCTTTGCTGATGCAAATTATGAGAAGTTGGTAAAAGTTGCATACAACTATACTGTGAAAGATGAATTGAAAAAAGATCCTCTCCCATTTGTTTGGCTAGCAAAAGGATTGTACAAAATTTCGTTATCGGGATCTGATGATGAAAAATTTAAAAATGCTTATAAAGAGGCAATTGCTGCATTGACCAAAGCAATGAAAAATGATGGAAATAATGGGGGTGCTTTAGCCGATCATCAAGAATTTATTGATGAATTCCAAGGGTCTTTGGTAGAATTAATTAGCAATGATTTTGATGCTAAGGACTACAACAAAGCTTCTGGATGGGTTATTAAATACATTAAAGTTACTAAAAACCCAATAGGAGCAAAATACCTTGATGGAGCTTCAAAATACCGTAAAACTGACAAAGGTGGAGCAAATACTGCATGGAAAGAAGCAGAAACTATGTTGACAAAAATAACTACAATAGAAGATTGGAGTGATGCAGATAAAGACATCTTGAAAATTGGTGTATTCCAAACCGCTGAATGTTATATCCTGTCAAAGCAAAAAGAAAAAGCCAAAACGCTCTTGAACAAGGTTGCTCAATGGTACGAAGAAGATGAAGATTTCAAAACAAAATATGATGAAATCATCAATTAATTAAAGCCCCAGATAGACTGAACCCAAAAGTTTAGACAAATTTATTACTAATTATTGATAATAATGAGCTCGATATTTTATCGGGCTCATTTTGTTTAAATTCGACTTGATTCTGTCGTTATTATAATAGCTTATATATTC
>CANNKP010000046.1 GCA_947505255.1 Flavobacteriales bacterium | reverse complement strand
TGCAGTTTTAGATTTTAATGGATTATCAATTCTAGAAGTTTCTCACCGTCATAAAGATTTTGTTGCGGTAATGGATGAAGCAATAGATTTAGTAAAAAAAGCATTAAATGTTCCTGAAGGATATTCTGTTGCATATCTGCAAGGTGGAGCTACTCTTGGTTTTGCTATTTCAGCATTGAACATGATGCGTGACACTAAAAAAGCTGGCTACATCAATACAGGTACATGGGCTTCAGGCGCAATCAAAGAAGCGAAAAATCTTGGAATTGACGTAAATGTGTTTGCCTCATCAGAAGATAAAAAATTCTCTTATATACCGAAAGGTTATGTCGCACCAAATGATGTTGATTTTATTCATTATACATCCAATAATACAATTTATGGGACTCAATTTAAAGCTATTCCAAAAACAGATCGCCCATTAATTTGCGACATGTCTTCAGATATTTTTTCTAAGGAAATTAATGTTGGTGATTTTGATTTAATCTATGCTGGTGCTCAAAAAAATCTTGGTCCAGCTGGAGCAACTTTGTACATCGTTAAAGATGACGTTCTTGGAAAATCAACTTCTCCTTTTATGCCAACTTATTTTGATTTGAAACAACAAGTCGAGAAAGAATCAATGTTAAACACTCCACCAGTTTTTTCAGTTTATGTAGCGATGTTAAACCTTCGTAATTTATTAGCAAATGGTGGAGTAAAAGCTATGGAAGCTAAAAACAATGCGAAAGCAAATTTGTTATACTCAGAGATAGATGCAAACCCGTTATTTATTGGTAGTGTAGAAGCTGAAGATCGTTCAAACATGAATGCTACATTTTTATTAAAAGAAGATGCTCATCAAGAGCTTTTTGATAAAATGTGGAAAGAAGCTGGAATTGTTGGATTACCAGGTCATCGATCTACAGGGGGATATAGAGCGTCAATGTACAATGCACTTCCAATTGAAAGTGTGCACGTATTGGTTGATGTGATGAAAGAATTTACGAGGAAAAACGGCTGACTTCGACAAGCTCAGTCACCGTTTGATAAGCTCAGATATCGTTTGAGAAGCTCAGATATCTTTTAATCTATTACAAATAACGAATCTATTTAGTATGAAAATTTTAGCAAACGACGGAATATCAGATTTAGGAAAATCATTGTTAGAAAAAGCTGGTTTTACAGTTATTACAGAAAAAGTTGACCAAGATAATCTTGCATCTGAAGTCAATGCACAAGGAATTGAAATGATTCTTGTTAGAAGTGCGACAACAGTTAGAAAAGAAGTTATTGATGCTTGCCCTGCTTTGAAATTGATTGGTCGTGGTGGTGTTGGAATGGATAACATCGATGTTCAATATGCAAGAGATAAAGGAATTACAGTAATAAACACTCCTGCTTCTTCATCTCAATCTGTTGCAGAATTAGTAATGGGGCATTTATTTGCCATTTCACGTTCATTGAATGATTCATATAAAAATATTGAAACAGGTGATTTTTCTACTTTAAAGAAAAAGTATGCCAAAGGAGTTGAATTACGCGGTAAAACATTAGGAATCATTGGTTTTGGCCGCATTGGTCAAAGCTTAGCTTCATATGCTTTAGGCTGTGGAATGGATGTTATTGCAATTGATCAATTCAATAATCCAGTTTCAATTAATGTTCCTATTGGCAATGGAAATCAAGCAATAGTTAACATCACTCCTAGTCTATCATTAACGGACGAACTTGGAAAACTGGATTATATTTCAATTCACGTTCCGAAACAAGCTGATGGAAGTGCTGTTATAACATCTAAAGAATTTGCAATGATGAAGAAAGGCGTTCGTTTGGTCAATGCTGCTCGTGGTGGTGTTATCAATGAAGATGACCTTCTAGTTGCCTTGAATTCGGGTCAAGTTGCTGCTATTGCATTGGATGTTTTTGAAAATGAACCAAATCCAAGAAAAGAATTATTAAATCATCCAAACATTGCTTGTACGCCACACATTGGTGCTGCAACTTTGGAGGCTCAAGATAGAATTGGTGAAGAATTAGCAAGTTTAATCATCAGTCAATTTGCAAATGCATAAATCTTTCAGTTGAACATCAAGTCTTTTTAAATGACAAAAATAGTACCTTTTAAAGCATTACGTCCCGCACGTGACAAAGTTCAACTCGTCGCTACACGTCCATATTATTCGTACAAAAAAAATGTGCTCATCGCTAAATTGGAATCAAATCCTTTTACTTTTTTGCACATTATCAATCCTGAATTTGGTAAAGCTTCACATACAAAACCGAATACAAAAGAACGTTTTGATCATGTGAGTGAAAAATACCATGAGTTTTTAGAAGAAGGAATTTTATTTCAAGACAAAGCTCCCCACATTTACATTTATCGCCAAACGAAAAACGGGCATGAATTTACTGGAATTATAGCTGGCGCGAGTGTTGAAGAATATGAAAATGATCTTATTAAAAAGCACGAAGCAACATTAACTACCAGAGAAGCAATGTTTACAAATTACTTGGACGTTGTTGGTTATAATGCTGAACCAGTGCTTCTTTCCTACCCTCATGAACAAACAATTGATGATTTATTGGTTAAATATTCTAGTTCGAGGCCAGAATATGAATTCACTACAACAGATTGCATTAAACATGAATTATGGGTTTTAAATGAAGAGGAAACACACAATACGGTTGTTGCTTTTTCATCATTAGAGGCGACCTATATTGCTGACGGTCATCATCGTTCTGCTTCCTCATCTGGACTAAAAAAATACAGAAGTATACAAGGGAAAAACCCTTTCCCAAATGAAGATTATTTTCTAGCATTTTTTATTGACGAAAACAAAATGAAGATTTTGGAATTCAATCGCTTGGTAAAAACGTTGAATAACCATACAAATGCTGAATTCTTAGAATTGCTTTCTAACTGTTTTACTATTAAACCTTTAGCTGCTGCAGGCAAGCCTTCTCAAGAACATCAAATGACAATGTGCCTAGAAGGGAAATGGTATTTATTAGCCTGCAAACCTGAAATTATAGACAACAATCATCCTGTTAATTGTTTGGATGCAGAAATCCTTACTCAAGCAGTTTTAAAGCCGATTTTAGGGATTTCTGATTTAAAAACTGATGAAAATATTGAATTTATAAGTGGTGCCGAAAGTATTGAAAAGATTGAAAATCAAATAACTGAAGGAAAATTTATAGTTGGGTTTATTTTATTCCCAATTACCATGGAACAAGTAAAAAAAGTTGCTGATCACAAGATGATAATGCCTCCAAAATCAACTTGGGTAGAGCCAAAACTGAGAAGTGGATTGACAATTTACAATATCAATGAATAATGGTAAAGGACAAATTAGCTTTCATTCAAAACCAAATCCCAGGAACTGTAACCCTTGTTGCGGTCTCTAAAACACAACCAGTTAGTGCGATTCAAGAAGCGTATGATTTTGGTCAACGTGTTTTTGGAGAGAATAAAGTTCAAGAATTAGTTGATAAATATCCACTTTTACCAAAAGATATTAAATGGCATTTAATTGGGCATTTACAAACAAATAAAGTTAAATATATTGCGCCATTCGTTGCGTTAATTCATTCAGTTGACAGCTTAAAATTACTGCAAGAAATCAACAAACAAGCACTAAATAATGAACGAATTATAGATTGCCTCTTGCAGTTTCATGTTGCTCAGGAAGAAACTAAATTTGGTCTGACCATTGAAGAAACAAAAGAATTTCTGGATTCAATTGATTTTGCACTATTGAAAAACGTTCGTATTGTTGGAATCATGGGAATGGCTTCATTCACAAGTGATTCGAATCAAGTGAGAAGTGAATTTCAAGCCTTAAGAAACATTTTCAATCAATTAAAAGCTGATTATTTCCCTACTGAAAATTCGTTTAAGGAAATATCCATGGGCATGAGTGGCGATTTTCAACTTGCTATTGAAGAAGGAAGCACGATGGTTAGAGTTGGCAGCTCCATTTTTAAGTAATCCTATGAAAACATTTCTACTCCTTTTTGTTTGCTTCACGACATATACGTATTCTCAAACGTACAAAGATTCTATTATTGAATTGCGTATAATTCATACTGGCGAACTAATTGATACTTCGACACATATTTTATCTTTGGAGGAAATTGCAGACTTTCAAGGACTCGCCTATTTCGACGTAGATTCAAATTTCAGAATCACTGCAAATTTCACGAAATCTATTGGTAAGAAATTCAAAATGCCAACATCAACAGCCAGAACGCCTATTTATAGAAGATTTGGGTATGTTGATTTTTTAATTGATGGGAAAAACCAAACGCTTACAGTTTATCAAAATATGGCCTTACGCAGACAAAAGGAATATAAAAATTATTTATTTATTCCGTTTAGAGACGCTTCAAGTAACCATGAAACGTATGGTGGCGGTAGGTATTTAGACCTTCAAATTCCGGATGGGAACAAAACTATTTTAGATTTAAACACGGTTTATAATCCATACTGTGTATATTCACATAGATATTCTTGTCCCATTCCACCAGCAGAAAACACTTTAAAAGTGCCTATTTTAGCAGGAGAAAAGGTGCCAGTAGGATATTCGAAAGATTAAAAAACCTTAACATGAAAACAAAAAAAGAAATTGTAGATAACTGGCTTCCCCGTTATACTGGTCAAGAACTAGAAAATTTCGGCGAATATATCCTATTGTGTAATTTTCTGAACTATGTAGAGAAATTTGCTGAAATGCATGATGTTCCAAT
Organism: Flavobacteriales bacterium; assembly: GCA_947505255.1. Taxonomy (GTDB): domain Bacteria; phylum Bacteroidota; class Bacteroidia; order Flavobacteriales_D; family Crocinitomicaceae; genus M0103. Next base: position 11,155 of record CANNKP010000046.1, on the reverse strand, counting down.
TATCGGAATAGGAAAACCAATGCAATGTGCGACAGCTAACGGAATTACAATAATTAATTTTGGAATGGGGAGTGCTTCAGCTGCGACGTGTATGGATTTACTTTCAGCAATCAAACCAAAAGGAGTTTTATTCCTAGGCAAATGTGGTGGATTAAAGCGAAAAAATGAAGTTGGAGATTTAGTATTGCCTATTGCTGCAATTCGTGGAGAAGGAACAAGTAACGATTATTTTCCACCAGAAGTTCCAGCGTTGCCTTCTTTTGCATTACAGAAAGCCATTTCAACCACAATAAGAGATTTTAACGAAGATTATTGGACTGGAACTGTTTACACTACAAATAGACGCGTTTGGGAGCACGACGAAGAGTTTAAGGAGTATTTGAAAAAAATTAGAGCGATGGCGATTGATATGGAAACTGCTACCATCTTTACTGTTGGATTTGCAAACCATATTCCAACTGGCGCATTATTATTAGTTTCTGACCAACCAATGACGCCAGAAGGAGTTAAGACAGACAAAAGTGATACCGCTGTGACGTCAAAATTCGTTGACAACCATTTGAAAATTGGAATTGAGTCATTGAAGCAATTAATCAATAACGGGAATACAGTAAAGCATTTACGTTATTAATGATTAGTAAATTCAAATTATACATATTAGGTTGGGTTACATTAATTGTTTTTCCTATTCCTGCTTATTTTGCAGTACATTATCTCAAAGATGTACAGTGGGAATCATTTATCCAACTTGATAAAATAGCACTTATACCAATTTTATATGGCTTAGAATTCGGTATAATTTACGCATTTATTGCTTCGGTCATTCTAAAAGCTCCTGTTTTCAAATCCATTCCTTTAGGAATAGAACAATTGATAAAAGGCTTGAAAATCAATTTTATAGATGCTTTGTTTCTTTCACTTTGCGCAGGGATTGGTGAAGAATTATTGTTTAGAGCTGGGATGCAAACCTTCTTTGGTGTTTGGATTACATCTTTTATTTTTGTGGCAATTCACGGTTATTTCAGTATAAAAAATTTCAAGAAATCATTGTATGGTTTAGTTGTATTGCCGTTTATCATTTTGATTTCATTTGGGTATGAACATTTTGGCTTGTGGTTTAGTGTTGCAGCACATTTCTCATATGATTTGGTGTTGTTTGTAGTGATGATTACAGAAAAAGACGATTGATTTTTAGCGTTTTCTCAATCCTAAATATTGCAAAATTGCAACTTCGCAATATTACGTAGAACGTCTGTTTTCAATAGGTTCAAAGCGTTATAAATTAGGTTTTCAATATCAATTCGAGAGCAATTAAACCACGATTTACAAAAATTACATATTATTGAAACATAAATCATAGCCACAGATGCACAGATTATATTCTCTCAACAGAAGCTTTCTTTAAAGAAACAAATTAGTCATTCGCAAATAGCACAAAAATAATCAGTGAATCTGTGGCTGATATTTTTAGATCTACAAGGAAAATGCACTATTTACCTACCTTTGACTTTTTGTTGAGAACAAAAAAAATTATTTCTGAATAATAGTCAGTCGATTCGTTTGTTTCACATATAGGCACATCGGAACAACTGTTCGCATATCGATTTCTAATACTTCTAGTAAACGCAAGTCACAAAAGGATTCTGGAATTAATACTAATTGCCCAGCACCAGCGACATAAACCTCTTTTAAACCAGCAATGTTTCCAAGACTTTCTGGTAATTCAGATAAATTATTCCTATTCAAGTATAAAAATTTCAGTTGAACACAATTTCCAAGTGAATCTGGTAAACTATCGAGCCAATTGTATTTTAATTGCAACATTTCCAGGTTTTTCAAATTTCCTATTTCATTTGGGAGACTTTTCAATTCATTTTGATTTAAAATAAGTTGATCAAGGTTCTCCAAAAGACCAATTTCAGCAGGTAATTCAGTTATTTCATTGTATTGAACTGAAAGAATTTTTAAATTTCTCAAAAGTCCAATTTCTTTTGGAAGTGTTTTTAGATTATTCTTACCAATGAATAATTCTTCTAAATTTTCAAGTTCCCCTATTCTGTATGAAATAGAATCCAATGAATTTCCGTACAATTTTAACGTTTTCAAATTCTTTATTTCATAAACATATTCAGGGATTTCTGTAAGATTTTGTCGACTTAGATTCAAGGTATTCATTCCTTTATCGACTAGAGAAAGATTGCTACAAGAAGTAAACATGAACAAAAAAAGTGCTGCTATTACGAAAACAAATCGAATCATCTTCTAAAAATAAGCAATTCCTTGTTTTAAAAAAGGTTAAATTGTGTATTTCCTAATGTGATTTTTCTTACTTTAGCATGATTATAAATTAGGCATGTTTGTTGCAAACGGACAAGTCAATTAAAAATAAGAATTATGAAAATGTTAAATGTATTATTTGTTGGGATCGCTTTAATGATCGGTACAACATCTGCTTCAGCCCAAGAAACTGTTCAAGAACGTGCTGATATGCACACAAAGCAAATGACTAAAACTCTTGCTTTATCTTCTGACCAAACTTCTAAAGTTGCTGAATTAAACCTTGGTGTTGCAAACAAAAACGAAGTGATTCGAAATGATGTTAATCTAACTCCAGACAGAAAGAAAGAATACATTAAAGGAAATCTTGATGGTCGTAAAATTCAATTACAAATGATTTTAACTCCTGAGCAGTATTCAAAATTCGAAGAGCAAGAAGCTAATAGAATTGAAAATAAAGCAGAGAAAAAAGAGAAAAAAGAGAAAAAACAAAACACTATTCAACCGAATATAGAAATATTGGAGGAATTGTAAGAGTTCAAATAATATTCAAAAAGTCCGTGAGAACGGACTTTTTTTTGACCAAAGCTTTTTATTATTTGTCTTTCACTTCAACTTTTCACTGAAAACCTTGCGAAATTTTTCCACTTTAGGTCTAACAACAGATTGACAATACATGTTCTCAGGGTTCAAAGCCAAATAATTTTGGTGATATGTTTCTGCTTTATAGAAATTAGTAATTGGAACTATTTCAGTTACAATTGGCAGCTCCCAAACTTCTTCTTCTGTTAAACGTGCTTTATATTCTTCCGTTATTCTTTTTTGTTCTTCATCGTGGTAAAAAACAACAGAACGGTATTGTGTCCCAATATCATTTCCTTGACGGTTTAATTGCGTTGGATTATGAATAAACCAAAATACCTCTAACAATTCTTCAAAAGTTATTTCCTCATCGTTATATACAATGCGAGCAACTTCAGCATGTCCAGTGTTTCCTTCGCAAACTTGGTTGTACGTTGGGTTAAGTGTTTGTCCTCCAGCATAGCCTGGATATACTTCCACTATCCCCTTCATTTCTGCATAACACGCTTCAATACACCAAAAACATCCTGCGCCAAATGTTGCTTCTTTTATCATACTTTAATTTTTTGTAATTCGTTATATTTTTGAAACACATAGGAACATAGGTCACATAGTGTTTAACAATTTGTAATTCGTGATTGTTCTGAAACACATAGGAACATAGTTCACATAGGATTCAAACAATTTGTAATTCATCGTTAAATTAAAACCACATAGACACATAGGTCATATAGTATATAACGTGTTATTAGTAACTAGTAATTTGCAACTAATAACTCCCTTGCAAATTTAAACGAGTTTCAAGAATAATACGATGTAAAAGTAAATAATTCAAAGATTCGGCTTTTGGCTGTCAAGAATAGCAGTACTTTTGCACGCATGTCAAGTAAATACAGTAAGAATTTTTGGATTTTGTCGTTTGCAATGTTTCTTTTTATGACAAGTTTTAATTTGATCTTGCCAGAATTGAATCACTTCATCACAGATTTAGGAGGTGCGAATCACAAAGGATTGATTATTACGTTGTTTACAATTTCTGCAGCTGTTTCCCGTCCATTTTCAGGTAAATTATCTGATACAATTGGTCGAAAAAAAGTAATGATATTCGGATTAATCATTTGTTTCATCGTTTCACTTTTATACCCACTTTCTGTTTCAGTTTGGTTTTTTCTTGGGCTCAGATTTCTACACGGATTCAGCGCAGGATTCTTGCCAACTGGTGCAACAGCGATGGTAACCGATTTACTTCCAGCTGAAAGTCGCGGACAAGGAATGGGAATTTGGGGAACTTTTATCTCTCTTGGAATTGGTGTTGGGCAATCACTAGGTTCTTTTATATACAACGAATGGGGAATGAATAATCTATTCTTATTCTCCAGTTTTATTGCCGTTATTTCTGGAATTTTAATTCTTTTCGTAAAGGAAACGTTAATAAAAACAGAGAAATTTAAACCCCAATTACTTCACATAACGCTTAAAGATGTTTTTGAACCTAGTGTGCTTCCTGCAGCCATGGTCATGTTTTTAACAGCAACTTGTTCCGGAATAATCTTCGTTTTAACACCAGACATGTCTACTTTCCTAGGAATTGAAAACAAAGGTTGGTTTTTTGGAATTTATGTACTTTCAACAATTATTATCCGTCTATTAACCAGCTCTTTATCTGATAAAATTGGTCGCAGAAAAACATTAATTATCGGAATTCTATTTTTAATACTAAGTATGCTATTAATTGGTTTTGCAAAAGATTGGAAAGCCTATTCAACTGCTGCAATAGTATTCGGCATAGCAACGGGTATTTCTAGTCCAACGTTGTTTGCATGGACTGCAGATTTATCGCATCCAGATCGCCGTGGGGTTGGAACTGGAACAATGTTTATTGCTTTAGAATTGGGTATAATGGTGGGCTCTTTTTCCACAATGTTAACCTATAAAAACACCTTAGATTCGATAACAAATGGCTTTCTTCTTGGTTCCTTTATGGCTTTAATTGCTACGGTTTATTTATTTTGGCATTTAAGGTACCGATCATCTCAAACGTGACTTTTCTCAATCTTCAAGTATCTTTTAACCAAATAATGTCCCAAATAAATTAAAGGTGTTAATGCAATTGCAATCAATAATTTTAAAAAATAATTTGTTGGAGCAATTTTCAAGAATTCACTAAACGAAAGTGTTCCAGGTAAAACAAATCCAATATACAAAACAACGATTGTATCTACCATTTGAGAAATGACTGTACTTCCTGTACTTCTCAACCAAATATAACGATTACCAGTTTTATTTTTTATCCAATGAAAAATTGTTGCGTCCATTAATTGAGAAAGTAAAAATGCGGCAATACTGCCAACAATTACCATTTGAGCCTGACCAAATACTTTCGTGAATTCTGCATCCGTAGCTAATGATGAACCAGGGATTTCCTTTGTAGGAAGTTGCAATGCGATTGTAACGATTAAAAAACAATAGGCAATTAATATTGCTGTAATCCAAGAGATTCTTCTAACTGCTTTTTCGCCATAAAATTCATTCAATAAATCAGTCAAAATAAAAACAACTGGCCAAGGTAAAACTCCTACAATTGTAACAAAAGGTCCGAAATTAGAATTACCCAAGGAAAATGTTAAGGGAATTTCGATCAGTTTATTACTGATTAATTCTGCCGTAATTGCATTTGTGACAAACAAACCAACTAAAAAGACAAAAAGCCATTGTCTTCGCTGATTCCATTTTGATTCTTCTAAAGTGTTTTCCATTAAGTAAACTTTAATTTAAGAAAGATAAAAATAAGACAATAAAAATAAATTTTGATTTAATCTAAAATTAAAGAATCAACTCGATTTAATTTATTTAAGCAATGAAAATTCGCGAATTCGCGAATTCGCAATATATCGAACCTTTGTTTAATGCCTAATAATTTGATAATCAAAAAATAAGACAGAATAAGACAAGAATAAGACAAGAATAAAACAAGAATAAGAAGAAAACAAAAAATTATTTTTGAAAAGTCAATTTTTTACACCGTAATCAAGTCGCTTTGCTTTGATAAAGCGAGGAATGTAATATTTACTTGTGTTGAACGTATTAATTGCAACACCTCCCGAAGCAGAATGAATAAATTTTATTACGCCAGGAGAAACTTCCACCACCATGGCAACATGTCCCACTTGTGTAGAATGGACATTACTTCCTTTAAAAAACATTAAATCTCCAGGTTGTATATCCGCCAATTTTACTGTTTGACCAAATTCTGCTAAACCGTAACTAGTTCGAGTCAATTCAAAACCAAAATTTCCAAAAATATAATTAATGAAACCTGAGCAATCAAATCCAGAAGGCGTCATTCCTCCATATCGATATGGCGTTCCTAAGAATTTCTTTGCATAAGAAATTAAGTCATCAACTTGTTGACTATTCTTGTGAACTATCGGATCAACCTTTACAGTTGTATCTGATACAACAAGAACACTGTCTTCTTTACCAACAGTTTGACCAAAGGAACTTAAAGAGATAAAACACCCTAAAAGCAACAAATATTTTAATATGAATCTATAACCTTGCATTGCGATTGCAAAAATATAACTATTTTCGGGATTCAATCAATTTTGCATTTTGGAAGAAATCGATATTAAACAGCTAAAAAAACTATACTACACCATAGGTGAGTTGTCTGACATGTTCAATGTAAATGCTTCTCTTATAAGGTTCTGGGAGAAAGAATTCAATTTAATTCAGCCTAAAAAAAGTACAAAAGGCAATAGAATGTTCACCCCAAAAGACATTGAAAATTTTAACAAGATTTATAATTTGGTTAAAAAAAATGGTTATACGCTAGAAGGTGCCAAAAAAGCTCTAACAAAAAATAATAATTCGGTTAAAACAGTTTCCATACCACTTGATAATGAAAATATCATCTCTAAATTGGAAGAAATAAAGAAGAAATTAATTAATCTAAAAAACAATTAATTCATAGAAATTGCAAACTTGTTTAAATAAAACAAAGCATCAGCAATCTCATTTTCTTGAATTTCATTGTCAATAGAACATTCACCTATTTCATTCAATAAAGCACAAAATATTCTTCCAGATTCATTCTTTTTATCGTTTTTAGCGATTTGTATAATTTCTTTAATTGCATCTTCATCCAATTGTATCATTGGAAATTTAGTTGTAAGAAATAGTTCGATATCATAAAACACCTCTGATTTTAACCGTTGTTGTTTCATTGAAATAAATGATTCAGCGAGCATTCCAATTGCAACAGCATGACCATGAGAAATTGGAGTTGTATCAATAAAATATCCTTCAATTGCATGTCCAATCGTATGTCCAAAATTCAATTTTTTGCGTACATTTTTTTCCAATGGATCTTTTTCAACTAGATCAAACTTCACTTTTATAGAATCAATAATGATTTTTTCATCAATCAATTGGTCAATTGAAGGTATTTTTTTTAATTTCTCCCATTGACTTTTATCATTGATCAAAGCATGTTTTAACATTTCTGCGAAACCATTCAATAGCTCTTTCTCAGGTAATGTTCCTAAAAAAATAGTATCAATGTAAATTTTCTTCGGGTGCGAAAAAACTCCCAATTGATTTTTATATGGACCTAGATCGATTCCAACTTTACCACCTATTGATGCATCAACCATTCCTAATAAAGAAGTTGGAATGTGAATAAAATCAATACCTCTCTTGTAAATAGAAGCGATAAATCCTCCCATATCGGTAACTACACCTCCTCCAAGGTTAATTACTAAATCTTTTCTCCCAACTTGATAATCTGTCAAAGCTTGCCAAACTTGGAAACAAACTTCCATAACCTTATTTTCTTCCCCAACGGGTAAAAGCATCACTTCCGCCTCTTTTAATGAATCAAAAGAGGTTAATAGATATTCTAGACAATTGTCATGTGTATTTTCATCAACAATGATTACAATTTTTGATTGTGCGTAGGTTGTCAATAATTCATTCAACGAAGAGTCTATTATAGACCCAACCTCAATTGTAAAAGCATTCGACTTGAATAAATTCATATATAGGAATTCATTAATTTTCAACAAAAATAAATAATCCTCGGTCATATTTAGTCAATATGAAATAAAAGCAATTATTTTTACAGTATGATTTCTTTTGATAATACAGAAATAGCATTCAAAATCAAGTCGAATGCTGATTTAAAAAGAGCCTTTTGGTTATTTAAAATCATTGGCAGCCCAACAATGGTGAAAGCTGGTAAATGGTCAACAAACGCTGCACTAAAGATTGGTTTACCGATAAAAGGTATAATTAAAAAAACAATTTTTAGTCAATTCTGTGGAGGTGAAACGATTGAGGATTGTTCTAAGACGATTAAAATCCTTGGAGACTTCGGTGTAGGTACAATATTAGATTATTCCGTTGAAGGAAAGACAAGTGATGTAGATTTTGATGCTACGGTTGATGAAATTATTTCTACTATTCATTCTGCTAAATCAAACCCAAACATTCCGTTTGCGGTTTTCAAAGTAACAGGGATTTCACGTTTTGCAATTTTAGAAAAAGCGAATGACGTAAATGCTATTTTAACGGATGAAGAAAAATTAGCACTTGATACAACTATTTCGCGGATTGATAAAATTTGTTCAGTAGGTTTTAAAAATGATGTCTCAGTTTTCATTGATGCTGAAGAAACGTGGATTCAAGATACTATTGACCGTATTACATTAGAAATGATGAGAAAATACAACAAGGAAAGAGCGATAGTTTTCAATACTTTGCAAATGTACCGCCACGACAGAATTGATTTTTTAGAAAAAGAAATAGCAATTGCAAGAAAAGAAGTATTTCATTATGGAATAAAATTAGTTCGAGGAGCATACATGGAAAAAGAACGTGAGCGCGCAAAACAAATGGGTTATCCTTCTCCAATTCAGCCGGACAAAAATGCTTGTGATAAAGATTTTGATAAAGCCTTAGAAATTATTGTTACGAATATCGATTCTTTAGCTTTATGTGCAGGATCACACAATGAACAAAGTGCAATTACCTTGATTGAACTTCTTAACAAGAACGGTATTTCAAAAAATGATAGCCGAATCTATTTCGCCCAACTTTTAGGCATGAGTGATCATATTTCTTACAATTTATCCCATGAAGGATACAATGTTGCCAAATATGTTCCATATGGCCCAATAAAAGAGGTAATGCCATATCTATTGAGACGTGCAGATGAAAATACTTCTGTTGCTGGACAAACAGGAAGGGAACTTTCATTAATAACGAAAGAGAGAAACAGAAGAGCCACTCTAAAATAATTTCAAGAATACGTATTATGATGACTAGTCCTAAAATACATTGACAGTTTTTAGGACTAGTTGTTTTCTTATCGTATCAGATTCACACTTCCAAAAATAATTTTACGCTCATCATTTAGAGATGTTTTAAATTCAATTTTCCATGTGTATGTGCCATCCTGAACCATTTCTATCTGACTATTTTTTCCATAAGTTCCATCCCAACCTATTGTAGCATCGTGAGATTCAAATATTGTCTCTCCCCATCTATTAAAGATCAATAAAGTAAAATCAAATGGGTCAAATCCAGAGGTAAATACAGGTTGGAAAGTTGCATTAAAGTTATCCTCATCTGGAGTAAATGTATTTGGGACATAATATAATAGGTCTTCAAACACTGTTATTTGTGAATAAGCTGTATCGGCGCAACCAAAAGGTGTACTTGCAATTAACATTACCTGATACGAGTCATTATTACTTGAATAATAGTATGTCGGAGATTCATCGGTATTTATACTAGAATTATCTCCAAAATCCCAAGAATAATTAGTTGCACCAATACTATTATTATCAAAATCAACTTGGGTGTTTGTCGCCGGTAACATTACTGAAGATGGATTAAATGCAGCAATTGGTGTTTCTTCAACACAAATAAAATTTTGTGCGGTAAAAGAAGTTGTACAGCCATTAATACCTGTTGATGTTAATGTGACATCAAAGCATCCAGGTTGAGTAAAAATTGTACTAACAGTTCCTACACCATTCATTAATTGTCCCCCACTCGTAGTCCAAACGCAACTAACAGAATTTGCCGTCAAATTGGTGAAATTTACTGTTAATGGCGCACAACCAAAAATAACATCAGAAGTAAATGACACAACTGCCGGTAGATTTATCGTAATTGTTACTTGATCTGAATTAATACACCCTAGATTATTAGCTGTAACAGTATAATTTGTGCTAATTGCTGGAGAAAAAGATTGACCATCAACTATGCCATTATCCCATGAAATTGGAACAGTTAATGCATTAGTTGCTGTCAATATTGTAAGATCTCCTAAACAAATTAACTGATCTGGACCAGCATTAATTGGAGGAATAACTGCAAGTATGGTTATAACTTGTGTCACTAAAATTTGATTTCCACAATCATCTGTAACAGAATATGTTCGTGTAATTTCTTCTAAATTACAAACATTACCATCTGAAACATCACTCACCCATGCAACAATAGGATTTGCTGTACAGTTATCCGCTTCATTTATTACATCCGCAATATTCGGCGCTGGAACATTTACTGAACCTGGAACTGATATATTCGCAGGATTGGAGGCTGTTGGATTTGTAATGTCATTTACAGTTATTAGCTGAGTAACATTAATTGAATTTCCACAATCATCAGCTACAGAATATGTTCTGGTAATAGTTTCTGGACAGGTATTTCCATCTGAAACATCTGAAACAAAAGTCACTAATGGAAAGAATGTACCATTATCAGCTTCATTGGTCACAACTGCAACATTTGGAACAGGAACATCTCCAATACATTGAACATTTATACCAATTGGATTGGAAGCGGTTGGATTGGTAATATCATCAACTGTAATTGTTTGAGTTACGTTCGTTACGTTACCACATGCATCTGTAACAGTATAAGTCCGAGTAATTATTTCAGGACATGTATTACCATCTGAAACATCACTTAACCAAGCCACTACTGGAACCGAACAATTATCTAATTCGTCTGTAACAACCAAAACATCAATTGGAACAGCCATTGAAGATAATAATCCTCCAAGGGTTTGAATATTTATAGATGTAGGATTCGATGCTGTAGGAGCTATAATATCGTGAACTGTAATTAGTTGTGTTACTGTAATCACATTATTGCAAATATCTGTAACTGAATACGTTCGTGTAATTGTTTCTGGACATGTTAATCCGTTTGAAACATCACTTACAAAAGCAACAACTGGAACTCCTTGGTTATCTGATTCATTTGTTACAACCAAAATGTT